>JAIPDA010000033.1 GCA_021737905.1 Rhodoferax sp. | reverse complement strand
CTCGGCGGCCGGCAGGTCAAACAACAGCACCGGCACCCGCAGGTTGGCCAGATGGGCGGCGATCTGCGCACCCATCACACCCGCGCCGAGCACGGCGACTTTTTTCACTGAAAAACGTGACATGAAGAGCTTTCCTTTTATTGCACGCGCTGCCAGACCTGGTTGCGGTAAAACGGGCCGATGTAGCCGCGCACCTGAAGCTTTTTGCCGCCTTCGATCGGGGTCAATCGCAGTTTGTAGACCTTGCCATTCTCCGGGTCAATGATGGTGCCGCCCTCCCAGATGTCCTCGCTGGCGGCTTTGACCGCGCCGCGGATGATCTCCATGCCGACCTTGGGCTTGTCCTTGCGGTCGTCGGTGCACAGCGAGCAATTGGGCTCGCTGCTGGTCTTGAGCAAACTGCGCTCGACCACGCCGTTCAGCCCGCCCTTGCCGTTGTCTTTGATGCTGATCTCGGCCTTGGCTTCGCCGGTATTGTCGTCAATGCTGCGCCACAAACCGGCCGGCGTCATCTGGGCCAGGGCCGGCAAGCACAGGGCCGCGAGAAATAAGGATGCAAAGGTTTTATTCATGATGTCGCTTTTTTTAGATTGTTTTAGACCAGGGCCGCATCGGTGTCCATCAGCACGCTGGCGCCATTGCGTGCGGTGCGCATCAAGGTGGCGGTTTCGGGGAAAAGCTTGGCAAAGTAAAAACGCGCAGTTTGCAACTTGCCCAGGTAAAAGCCGTCTGAATTGCCGGCTGCTATTTCACGCAGCGCCACCAGGGCCATGCGCGCCCAGAAATAGCCAAACACCAGGTGACCGGCCACGCGCAGGTAGTCCACTGCCGCAGCACCCACTTCGTCGGGGTTTTGAAAGCCCTTGAAGCCGATCTCGGTGGTGAACTTGGTCATTTGCTCGCCCAGTTGCGCCAGCGGGTTGATGAATTCGGCCATCTTTTCATTGACGCCTTCTTCCGCCACCAGCGCGGCTATCAGCTTGCCAAACTTGGTCAGCGTGGCGCCGTTGTTACCCAACACCTTGCGGCCCAGCAAGTCCAATGACTGGATGGTGTTGGTGCCTTCGTAAATCATGTTGATGCGGTTGTCGCGCACATGCTGCTCCATGCCCCATTCCTTGATGAAGCCGTGGCCGCCAAAGACCTGCATGCAGGCGTTGGTGGCAATGTGCCCGTTGTCGGTCAGAAAGGCTTTGACGATGGGCGTGAGCAAGGCCACCATCTCAGCCGAATCCTTGCGCACCTTCTCGTCGGGGTGGTGAAGTTCCTTGTCGATCAGCACGGTGCAAAAAATCACCAGCGCCCGGCCGCCTTCGGCGTAGGCTTTGGCGGTCAGCAGCATCTTGCGCACATCGGGGTGCACGATGATCGGGTCGGCCGGCTTGTCTTTGGCCTTGGTGCCTGAGAGCGAGCGCATCTGCAGCCGGTCTTTGGCGTAGGCCAGCGCGTTCTGGTAAGCCACTTCGGTCAGGCCCAGCGACTGGTTGCCCACGCCCAGGCGGGCAGCGTTCATCATCACAAACATGGCGGCCAGACCCTTGTGCGGCGCGCCCACCAGGGTGCCGATGGCGCCGTCGAGCACCATCTGGCAGGTTGAGTTGCCATGAATGCCCATCTTGTGCTCGAGCCCGCCGCAGTAAATACCATTGCGGCTGCCCAGCGTGCCGTCTGCGCTGACATTGAACTTGGGCACTAAAAAGAGGCTGATGCCTTTGCTGCCGGGCGGCGCATCGGGCAAACGCGCCAGCACCAGGTGCACGATGTTGGCGGCCATGTCATGCTCGCCGGCGCTGATGAAAATTTTGTTACCGGTCAGCGCGTAAGAGCCGTCCGGCTGCGGCTCGGCGCGGGTGCGCAAAAGACCCAGGTCGGTGCCGCAGTGCGGCTCGGTCAGGCACATGGTGCCTGTCCATTCGCCGCTGGTGAGCTTGGGCAGGTACAGCGCTTTTTGCGCATCATTGCCGTGCGCATGCAGGGCCTCGTAAGCGCCGTGCGACAAGCCCGGGTACATGGTCCAGGCCTGGTTGGCCGAGTTCAGCATTTCATACAGGCACAAATTCAGCGCAAAAGGCAGTCCCTGGCCGCCGTAGACCGCGTCGGCTGACAACGAGGCCCAACCGCCTTCGATGTATTTGGCGTACGCCTCTTTGAAACCTTTGGGCGTGCGCACTTCATGCGTGGTTTTGTCCAGCGTGCAGCCTTCAGCGTCACCGCTGATGTTCAGCGGAAAAGTCACCTCGGCGGCGAACTTGCCGGCCTCTTCCAGCACGGCGTTGATGGTGTCGGCATCAACATCGGCATGCTGCGGCAAATGCTTGTAGTCATCGGTGACTTTGAGCACTTCGTGCAACACAAACTGCATGTCGCGCAAGGGCGGTGTGTACTGAGGCATGGAAATCTCCCTGAAAAAAATAGATTCACAAACTAAAAATTGCTTCAGCGCTTGCGGCTGGCCGGACTGCCGTATCGCGCCAGAATGCCTTCAAACGCCCGTTCAGCGCGCGCCATGGAGCCTGGGGTTTTGAGAAAGCGCGCCTCGTAGTGCAGGGCCAAAATAATGGCGTGTATTTCAAAAGCGATTTGCTGCGCTTGGGCATCGGCCCGCAGATGGCCGGCTTCACATGCCATCTGCACGGCGCGGTTCAGCGCCGACATCCAGGCCTGAACCGAGGACGCCAGCGCATCACGCACCGGCCCGCTGCGGTCGTCAAACTCAACCGCGCCACTGATGAAAATGCAACCGGACTGCAGCTCGACAGCGACCCGCTTCATCCAGTTGGCAAACAGCGCACGCACCCGCGGCAGTCCACGCGGCTCGGCCAATGCGGGTCTGAAAACTTCATCTTCAAAACGCCGGTAGTACTCGCGCACCACCGAGATCTGCAACTCTTCGCGCGAGCCGAAGTGCGCAAAAACGCCCGACTTGCTCATGCGCGTGACCTCGGCCACCGCGCCAATGCTCAGACCCTCCAGCCCGATCTGCGTGGCCAGGCCCAACGCGGCGTCAATGATGGCGGCTTTGGTTTGCTGGCCCTTGTGCTGACCGCGGACGGCAGTCTCAACTGGCGCAGCAAGGGATGTGGGGTGCAAGGAAGTGACAGACATGGCAAGAAGAAAAGAACGATCGTTCTATTTTGCATGCATTGACGCATTGCCGTCAACCGCCTTACCCCTTTGGTTCGCCTGGGTTTTGGCGCGCCCATGAAAAAGGCCCGCACGAGGCGGGCCTTGTCGCTGTAAAGCGGTCAAGCTCAGAGCTTGAAGGGCACCACAGTTTGTTGCTGCTCGCCCAGGCACTCGATGCCCACGCGCATCACATCGCCTTTTTTCAGGTAGACAGGCGGCTTCATGCCCAGACCCACGCCCGGTGGTGTGCCGGTGCAGATCACGTCACCCGGCTCGAGCGTCATGAACTGGCTGACATAGCTGACGATCTTGGCGACGCTGAAGATCATGGTCTTGGTCGAGCCGTTTTGCACGCGCTTGCCGTTGACTTCCAGCCACATGGCGAGCTTTTGCGGATTGGGTACTTCGTCGCGCGTGACCAGCCAGGGGCCGATCGGGCCGAAGGTGTCGCAACCCTTGCCCTTGTCCCAGGTGCCGCCACGCTCGATCTGGAACTCGCGTTCGCTGACGTCATTGACGGTGCAATAACCGGCGACAAAGTTCAGCGCGTCTTTTTGCGACACATAGCGTGCGCGTGTGCCGATGACCACGCCCAGCTCGACTTCCCAGTCGGTCTTGACGGAGCCCTTGGGCAGCATGACAGCATCGTCCGGGCCCTGGATGCAGGAGGTGGCCTTCATGAAGATGATGGGCTCTTTCGGAATCGGCAGACCGGCTTCGGCGGCATGGTCTACATAGTTCAGGCCGATGGCGATGAACTTGGGCACAGCAGCGACCGGGCAGCCCATACGGGGTTTGCCGCGCACCAGCGGCAAATTGGCCGGTTTGAGCTTGCGCAATTTGGCCAGCGCGGCGTCACCGAGCTGCGTCGGGTCGATGTCCTTGATGACGCCGCTCAGGTCACGCAGCTTGCCATCGGCATCAATCAGGCCCGGTTTTTCCTTGCCGGGGTTGCCATAACGAACGAGTTTCATGCTTTCTCTTCTTTCTTGGGGTTAACAAAAAAACGGGGCAGGTACAAGGCGCCTGCCGCTCAATACGTCGAGCGCCCGCCCGACAGGTCAAACACCGCGCCGGTTGAAAACGAGCAATCATCGGTGCACAGCCAGGCCACCATGGCAGCGACTTCTTCGGGCGTGCCGAAACGGCCCATCGGAATTTTCGACAACATGAAGGCAATGTGCTCCGGCGACATCTGGTCAAAGATCGCCGTCTTCACGGCCGCAGGCGTGACGCAATTGACACGCACGTCAGTATCGGCGAGTTCCTTGCCCAGGGACTTGGTCAGCGCAATCACTGCCGCCTTGCTGGCGCTGTAGGCGCTGGCATTCGGGTTGCCGTCCTTGCCGGCCACCGAAGCGATGTTGACGATGCGCCCGGCATTGCGCGCGCGCATCAGCGGCACCACTTCGCGGCAGCAGTAAAACAGGCCGTTGAGGTTGACTTGCATCACTTGCAGCCACTGCTCGGGCGGATAGTCCCAGACCTTGACGTTGGGCCCGGTGATACCGGCGCAGTTGACCAGTGCATCAACCACCGGCCTGCTTGCCACGGTCTGCCGCACGGCATCGACCACGCTGGCGTGCTCGCTCACATCAACCACGACCGTCTGCACTTTGCCGGCCAGTGCGCCCAGCGCCTTCTGCGCCGAGGCCATGGTGGCAGCATCGCGGTCCCACCAGGTGACTTGGGCGCCGGAGGCTAGAAAACGCTGAGTGATGGCCAAGCCAAGACCGGCCGCGCCGCCGGTGACGATGGCATGACGGCCGTTGAGATCGAGTTGGTTCATAGGGGTTTAAGGGTTGGGAAGAAAACAGGAATGGATTCCTGCCCCCCGATCGGGTCGAGGGCAGGCTTCGCAGGAATGACAGTGTATTTTCCGTCATCCTCGGGGATGCGGGGATCCATGACTTTGCATGTCGCCATCTGCGCTTAGATCGTCATCCCGCCGTCCACGGCAAAAATCTGTCCGCTGGCGAACACCGACTCGTCACTGGCCAGGTACACCACAATCGGCGCGATCTCGGGGGCCTGGGCCAGGCGACCCATGGGTTGACGGGCAATGAAATCTTTGCGTGCCTGCACCGGGTCGGCATAGCTGTTGATGCGGTCTTGCAGTGAAGGCGTGTCCACAGTGCCGGGGGCAATGGCGTTGCAGCGAATCCCTTTGCCGACAAAATCGGCCGCTACCGATTTGGTCAGCCCCACCACGGCCGCCTTGCTGGTGCCATAGATAAAACGGTTTGGCAAACCCTTGAGGCTGCTGCACACACTGGCCATGTTGATGATGCTGCCGCCACCGCCCGCCAACATGCCGGGCAGCACGGCCTGGATCATCCAGTACTGCGCACGCACATTGAGATTGAAAGCAAAATCCCACTCCTCATCGCTGGCTTGCTGGATGCTGCCGTTGTGCACAAAGCCGGCGCAGTTGAACAGCACCTGCAGCGGCGGCAAGCTGGCGACCAGGCTTTGAATAGCCGACTTGTCCAGCACGTCGAGCACAGCAGTGCGCACATTGGCCACACCTTCATAGGCGGCCAGCAGTTTCGGGTTGAGGTCGGTGGCGATGACCTGCGCGCCTTCTGCGGCCATGGCCAGCACGCTGGCCTTGCCGATGCCCTGGCCGGCAGCTGTCACGAGTGCGGTTTTGCCTTGAAGTCTCATGCTGTGTTCCTTTGGTCGTTGTATTTAGGGTTTGGCAATACGGCTATCGGCTATCTGGCGACTGGCAATCACGCCCCAGTCCCACTCGATCCCCAGGCCCGGCGTGTCGGGCGCATGGGCGCGGCCGCCCTCGACCTTGATGCGGCTGGTGGTGATGTCGTCAAGTTGAGGAATGTATTCGACCCAGGCTGCGTTGGGCACGGCAGCGCACAGGCTCACATGCAGCTCCATCAAAAAGTGCGGGCAAACCGGTACATCGAAGCCTTCGGCCAGATGCGCCACCTTGATCCAGGGTGTGATGCCACCGATGCGCGCCACGTCGGGCTGAACAATGCTGCATGCGCCCTGCTCCAGGTATTCGCGGAACTGGCTCAGGTGGTACATGGATTCGCCGACGGCCACCGGTATGCTGGTCTGCGCCCGCAATTGGCGATGGCCAGACACATCTTCAGCCGGCAGCGGCTCTTCGAGCCAGGCCAGGTCCAGCCCTTCAAAGGCAGCAGCGCGGCGCAGCACCTGCGGCCGGTCAAAGCCCTGGTTGGCGTCGGTCATGATTTCAAAAGCCGGCCCCACCGCCTGCCGCACAGCCGACAAGCGCGCCACGTCTTCGCTCACGTGCGGACGACCAACCTTGATCTTGGCGCCCTTGAAGCCCTGGGCCTGCGCAGCCAGCGTCTGCTCGACCAGCTCGCCGGCGCTCAAGTGCAACCAGCCGCCTTCGGTGGTGTACACCGGCACACTGGCTTGCGCGCCGCCCAGCAATTGCCACAAGGGCAAAGCAAAGTGGCGGGCACGCCAGTCCCACAGGGCCGTGTCCACGCAAGCCAGGGCCAGGCTGGTGATGGCGCCGACGGCCGTGGCGTGGGTGTGGAAAAAAAGATCTTTCCAGATCGCCTCAATATGCAGCGGATTGCGCCCGATCAGGCGCGGCGCCAGGTGGTCGCGCAACAAAGCCAATACCGATGAGCCGCCGGTGCCTATGGTGTAGGCGTAGCCCGTGCCTTCCACGCCGTCACTGCAGCGCAGCGTGAGCAAGATAGTCTCTTGCGTCACAAAGGACTGGATGGCGTCGGTGCGCACCACCTTGGGGGGCAGATTGACCTGGCGCAGGCGGACCGACTCGATGGTGACTGGCGAGTGCATGAACGGGGGGTTCCCTTTTTTAAAGTGCTCACAGGGTTTTGCCTGATGCCGGCAACCGGCGCACCATGCGATTATCAATTGGCCTTACCACCTGTCCAATTCTGGCTAACCCTTAAGCCTGCCGAAAAAACCGATGCCGCTGCAAACCGTCGAACCGCAACGCCTGTACCGCCAGATCGCGGAACAGCTGCGCGCGCTGATTGGCAGCGGTGAGTACCAGACCGGCGCCAGACTGCCGGCCGAGCGCGACATTGCCAAAGAGCTGGGCGTGAGCCGCCCTTCGGTGCGCGAAGCGCTGATCGCGCTGGAAGTTGAAGGCTGGGTCGAAATACGCACCGGTTCTGGCATTTATGTGCTTGACCGCCCCGCACCCGGCCACAACGTGCCCGCACCCACCACCGAGTGGGGCCCGCTGGAGCTGATACGCGCGCGCCGCGTGGTCGAGGGCGAGATCGCCTCGATGGTGGCCACCCAGGCCAAGCGCCGAGACTTTGCCGCCATGGACCTGGCCATCCAATCGATGCAAAAAGATGCAGATCGCGGCGTCGTGCCGCTTGAAGGCGACAGGGCTTTTCACAGCGCCCTTGTGCAGGCCTGCGGCAATACCGTGCTGATGGAAACCGTGCAGAGTTTCTGGGACTCCCGCCGAAGCCCGCTGTTTGTGCGTTTGGGGGACTATTTTGAAACGCCGAAGTCCTGGCAATCCGCCATTGCAGAACACCACGCCATACTCGAGGCCATGCGGGCGCGAGACGCTGGCGCTGCCCGCAGCGCCATGCATGCCCACATGGACAAATCACATGCCAGATTCAGCGCGAGCTGGCGCCGCGCGAAGACCAGTTAACAAGGCCAGCAATTTCAAAAACCAGTTTTTTCAACCACCAAGGAGACAAGCATGAGTCAACAAACCACCAAGCGCCTGGCGCTCAAAACCCTGGCCGGCTGCGCAGCCGTCGCCGCCTTACTGAGCACAGCCGGCCTGGCCCAGGCACAGACCAAGCTCAAATGGGCGCACGTGTACGAGACCTCAGAGCCCTATCACACCTCGTCCGTGTGGGCTGCTGAAGAGATCAAAAAACGCACTGCAGGACGCTATGACATCCAGGTGTTTCCGGCCTCTACCCTGGGCAAAGAAAGCGATATCAACCAGGGCCTGCAACTGGGCACGGTTGACATCATCATCTCGGGCGCCTCGTTTGCAGCACGCAGCTTTCCGCGCATCGGCGTGGCTTACTACCCCTACACCTTCCGCGATGCGGACCACCTGCTGAAATACGCCAAGAGCGATGTGTTCAAAGAACTGTCTGAGGGCTACAAGGCCAAGACCGGCATTCAGACAGTCGCTGTAACCTACTACGGCGCGCGTCACTCGACCAGCAACAAGGCCTTCAAAAACTGCGACGAGATGAAAGGCCTGAAGATGCGCGTGCCTGACGTGCCGGCCTACATGGCCCTGCCGCGCGCCTGCGGTGCCAACCCGACACCGATCGCTTTTGCCGAGGTCTACCTGGCCCTGCAAAACGGCACCGTGGACGCGCAAGAAAACCCGCTGCCCACCATTGAAGCCAAGAAGTTCTATGAAGTTCAAAAGAACATCATCATGACCGGCCACATTCTGGACTCACTGGTCACGCAAGTCGGCCCTCACGTCTGGAACAAGCTCACCGATGCCGATAAAAAAATCTTCACCGACGTGATGCAGGAAGCCGCCGCCAGAGGCACAGACCAGATTAAAAAGCGTGAGGGCGAGCTGGTCAGCGAGTTCAAGAAAAAAGGCATCAACATGATTGATGTGAACAAGGACGACTTCCGCGCCCGCATCGTCAAAGCTGTTGACATGGCTTCCATGGGCTATGACAAGAAGGACTGGGACCGTATCCAGGCCATCAAGTAAGCAGCGAATGCGGATCAAGCCAGCTGGCTTGATCCCGGCCGGGGTGGGCGCAGCAGCGCCACCCCGTTTTTTTGAATCCACCAAGACGGGTGCCCCATGAGTTCCACTGTTGACATTGACGCCCTGCCCAAAGTCATGGGCGACGACGGCGAGTTTCACGCCACCGATGAAGCTGTTGACTTGTCCGGCACCACCATCGAGGCCTGGGCTGCACTGCTTTTCTTTTGGGCTCTGGGTCTGACAGTTTTTTACCAGTTTTTCACGCGCTACGTCATGAACGATTCGGCCTCCTGGACCGAAGAAATCGCCCGCTATTTATTGATATCCACTGTGTTTGTGGGTGCGGCCATTGGTGTGGCCAAGAACAACCATATCCAGGTCGATTTTTTCTACCGCTTCATGCCGCGCTGGCTGGGCCGGGCCATGGCCTTGCTGACCGACGTGATGCGCATTGCTTTTTTGGGTGCGGCCGTGGTGCTGACCTGGCAGATGATGCAAAAAATGGGCAGCTACAAAATGACCATCGTCGACCTGCCCATGAACCTGGTCTACGGCGTGTGTCTGGCCGGTTTTGCCGGCATGTTTTTGCGTGCTCTGTGGGTGGCGCGCATTCACTGGCAGCGCGGCTACAGCGTGCTCGAGCGCCCCGAATCAACGATGGAAGACCGCTAAATGCTCAAAATTATTTTTCTCTTTTTGATGAGCGGCGGCATTCCCGTGGCCATGGCCATGGCCGGGGCTTCGCTCATCTACATTCTGATGACCAACAGCTCGCCGCCGTTTGTGGTGATTCACCGCATGGTCAGCGGCATTGACAGCTTTCCGCTGCTGGCCGTGCCCTTCTTCATTCTGGCCGGCAACCTGATGAATAACGCCGGCATCACCAACCGCATTTACAACTACGCGCTGGCCCTGGTGGGCTGGCTCAAGGGCGGCTTAGGCCATGTCAACGTGGTGGGCTCGGTGGTTTTTGCCGGCATGAGCGGCACCGCCATTGCCGACGCCGCCGGCCTGGGCACCATCGAGGTCAAGGCGATGACGGACCATGGCTACAGCAAGGAGTTCGCCGTCGGCGTGACGGCAGCCTCGGCCACGCTGGGGCCCATCATTCCGCCCAGCCTGCCCTTTGTGATCTACGGCATGATGGCCAACGTCAGCATTGGCGCGCTGTTTCTGGCAGGCATCTTGCCGGGTGTGTTGATGGCGCTGCTGATGATGCTGACCGTGGCTTACTTCGCGCACAAAAACGGCTGGGGTGGCGACGTCAAATTCAACGGTGGCAAACTGGCCAAGGCGTTTTTTGAAACCGCCGTTGTGATCGGCTGGCCGCTGCTGCTGTGGGTGTTGATCGGTAAGCTTGACTTTCCACCCCAGCTCACCGTGGCAGTGGCACTGGCTGCGCTGTTTGTGGCCGACAAGGTTTTTAACTTCCAGGCGGTGCTGCCCATCATGACGCCGGTGCTGCTGATCGGCGGCATGACCACCGGTATCTTCACGCCCACCGAAGGCGCGATTGCCGCCTGCGTGTGGTCCATGGTTCTGGGCTTTGTCTGGTACCGCACCATCAACTTCAAGATGTTCGTCAAAGTCTGCCTGGACACGGTAGAGACCACGGCCACGGTGCTGTTCATTGTGGCCGCGGCCTCGATCTTCGGCTGGATGCTGACGGCCACCGGCGTGACCACCGACATCGCCGCTTGGGTGCTGGACTTCACCCAAGAGGCCTGGGTGTTCCTGCTGCTGGCCAATTTGCTGATGCTGTTTGTCGGCTGCTTTCTGGAGCCGACAGCCGCCATCACTATCCTGGTGCCGATTCTGGTGCCGATTGCGATGAAGCTGGGCATTGACCCGGTTCACTTCGGTCTGGTGATGGTGCTCAACCTCATGATTGGCTTGCTGCACCCGCCCATGGGCATGGTGCTGTTTGTGCTGGCCCGGGTGGCCAAGCTGTCGGTCGAGCGCACCACCATGGCCATCCTGCCCTGGCTATTTCCCCTGCTCGGCAGCTTGATCATCATCACCTATGTGCCCAGCCTGGTTTTGTGGCTGCCCAAAATGTTTTACTAGGCTTTGCATGAAAGAGTTACGCCTTGTTTGGGATCATGCCGACGCGGTACTTGGCTCCGCGGCTGTCCCCCGCGTCGCCTATGGCGACAGCTCCGCCTTGATGCCGCTGCGCCAAGCACCGCATCGGCATGATCTTGTGAGCCGTGTGTGTGTTCATCGGCCCCAAAAAATATGCGCTGTTAACAAGCATGTGAGGCTGGGGTGAGTAGCGCAGCGAAATCAAGGAGGAGCTGCGGCCCTAGGCCGCGCGGGGGACATTCGCGGAGCTACTCACCCCAGCCTCACAGGCCAGCACATCACCCAACCCGATCCTGTATTTAAAAACGCAAAACCATGATTCCATTCATCAGACTCCACACAGCAGACGACGTCGTCATAGCACGGACACAACTCATCAGTGGCACAAAAATAGAAGACTTCACCACCAAAGGCCTGATTCCCCCAGGCCACAAAGTCGCCAGCAAAGCCTTACAAACAGGCGATGCCGTCCGCCGCTACAACCAGATCATCGGATTTGCCAGCCAGCCGATTGCAGCTGGCGAGCATGTGCACACGCACAACCTGAACATGGGGCCGGACAAAGGTGACTTTGCGCGCGACTACGCCATTGGTGCCGACGTCAAGCCTGCACCGGCCAAGCTCGAAGCCACCTTCATGGGCATCAAGCGGGCCGACGGCCGCGTGGCCACGCGCAACTACATCGGCATTTTGTCCAGCGTCAATTGCTCGGCCACGGCAGCACGCGCCATTGCTGACCATTTTTCGCGCCGCACCAACCCGGCCGCGCTCAAAGACTTTGCCAATGTGGACGGCGTGGTGGCGCTGACGCACGGCACAGGCTGCGGCATGGACGGCGATGGTCTGGGCATGAAAATCCTAGAGCGCACTTTGGCCGGCTATGCCACCCACGTCAACTTTGCCGGCGTGCTGGTGGTGGGCCTGGGCTGCGAGTCCAACCAGATCAACGCCTGGCTGGCGCACAGCGCACTCCAAGAAGGCGAGAACTTCCGGGTCTTCAACATCCAGGACAGCGGCGGCACGCGCCAGACGGTGGACAAAGGCATTGCCCTCATTCAAGAGATGCTGCCGCGTGCCAACGCTGTCCAGCGCGAACCCTGCAGCGCTGCGCACATCACCATCGGCCTGCAATGCGGCGGCTCGGACGGTTACTCCGGCATCAGCGCCAACCCGGCCTTGGGCGCGGCGGTGGACTTGCTGGTGGCGCACGGCGGCACCGCCATCCTGAGCGAAACACCCGAGATTTACGGCGCCGAGCACTTGCTCACGCGCCGCGCAGTACGCCCCGAGATAGCGCACAAGCTGATTGGCCGCATCAAGTGGTGGGAGCAGTACACGCAGATCAACGGCGGCGAGATGAACAACAACCCCTCGCCCGGCAACAAGGCCGGCGGCCTGACCACGATTCTTGAAAAATCGCTGGGTGCGGTGGCCAAGGGCGGCACCAGCAACCTCGAGGCTGTCTATGAATACGCCGAACCCGTGAATGCGCACGGCTTTGTTTACATGGACACGCCGGGCTATGACCCGGTGAGCGCCACAGGCCAGGTGGCCGGCGGTGCCAACCTGATCTGCTTTACCACCGGGCGCGGCTCGGCCTACGGCTGCGCGCCCTCGCCTTCACTCAAGCTGGCTACTAACTCGGCCCTGTGGAAGCGCCAGGAAGAAGACATGGACATCAACTGCGGCGAGATCATTGACAGCGGCATGAGCATCCAGGCCATGGGCCAGCGTATTTTTGAAATGGTGCTGGCCACCGCTTCAGGCGAGCAAAGCAAAAGTGAAAAACACGGCTATGGACAAAACGAGTTTGTGCCCTGGCAAGTCGGAGCGGTGATGTGATGGCAGCGATTCAAGAAAAACTCTTTGCAGCCGATGCGCTGCGCGCGCAATGTGCCGACATTTTGCGCGGTGCCGGCAGCCAGAGCGAAGAGGCTGACAAAGTGGCGTCCAACCTGGTCATGGCCAACCTCAGCGGGCATGACTCGCACGGCGTGGGCATGCTGCCGCGCTATGTCGATGCCGTGCTCGAAGGCGGCCTCACACCGAATGCCAGCGTCAAGACCTTGCTGGACGCAGGTACGCTGCTGTCGCTGCACGGCCAGCGCGGTTACGGCCAAGTGGTCGGCGAGCAAGCCATGCACATGGCCATGGCCCGCGCGCAAGAGCACGGCAGCTGCATCATGGCGCTGGCAGAGGCGCATCACCTGGGGCGCATTGGCCACTTTGCCGAAATGGCCGTGGCCCAGGGCCTGGTGGCGCTGCACTTTGTCAACGTCAAGTCGCGTCCGGTGGTAGCGCCCTGGGGCGGCGCCGATGGCCGCTACGGCACCAACCCTTGCTGTATCGGCGTGCCCATCCAAGGCCAGCCGCCCTTTGTGCTGGACTTTGCGACCAGCCGCGTGGCGCAGGGCAAGATGCGCGTGGCGCACAACCTCGGTAAAACTGTAGAGCCCGGATTTTTGATCGACGAACAAGGCCACCCGACGACCGATCCCGGCGTGGTGGTGGTGCCGCAAAGCGGCGGCTTGTTTGGTGCACTCATGCCTTTTGGTGAACACAAAGGCTCAGGCCTGGCCATGGCCTGCGAACTGCTGGGCGGCGCGCTCACCGGCGGCGGCACCTGGCACCAGCCCAGCAACACGGCGCGCGCTGTCACCAACAGCATGCTGACCATTTTGATCAACCCGGCCAAGCTGGGCACGCAAAGCGCTATGGAGACCGAGGCCCTGGCCTTTGTGGAATGGATGCGCGCTGCCCCGGCAGCGCCCGGCTTTGAAGCCGTGCAAATGGCGGGCGAGCCCGAGCGCGCCGCACGTCTTAAGCGCGCTAAAGACGGTATCTCTATCGACCCTGAAACCTGGCTGGAGTTGCGCCAGGCCGGGGACAAAGTGGGCGTTGTTTTACCGGCTTGAACAGCCTCTTGCTTAAAACATGCGCAGTGCCTGGCATGTCCGACTGAAGCCACAACATGAACGACACCCCGCCCATGAGCTCTGCTTTTTTGTCACCCGCCGACCTGCCGCGCCTGAAGGCCCA
>JAIPDA010000032.1 GCA_021737905.1 Rhodoferax sp. | reverse complement strand
TCACGGTGTCGCGGCGCGGGCCTTACTGGCGCTTTGAGTTTGAGGCCAACGCGTTTTTGCACCACATGATCCGCAACATCATGGGCTGCCTGGTCAGCGTGGGCCAGGGCGCGCACAGCCCCGAATGGATTTTGGAGGTGCTGGCTGCCCGCGACCGCGACGCTGCCGCGCCCACCTTCTCGCCGGACGGCCTGTATTTCATGGGGCCGGTTTACGAAGACCGCTTCGCCCTGCCGGCCAGCGCGCCCGCCTATGATTGGCTGCCATGAACCGGACCCGAATCAAAATCTGCGGCCTGACACGTGAAGAAGACGTGGACGCCGCCGTGTCAGCCGGGGCAGACGCCATCGGCTTTGTCATTTATGCAGCCAGCCCGCGCTACGTCAGCCCGGCGCGCGCAGCCGAGCTGGCCGCCAGGCTGCCGCCCTATGTCACGCCGGTGCTGCTGTTCGTCAATGAGTCGCTGGCCAAGGTCGCTGCCGCCTGCGCACTGCTGCCGCATGCGCTGCTGCAGTTTCATGGGGACGAAACCCCCGCCGAATGCCTGGCCCACGGCCGGCCTTTTGTGCGGGCGGCGCGCATTCCGCTGCAAGCCCCTGCCCCGGGCGAGGCCGGCTTTGATCTCGTAAACTACGCTTCATCCTTTAACAAAGCTCAGGCCATCTTGCTCGACGCCCATGTCGAGGGATTCGGCGGCGGCGGGAAAACATTCAATTGGTCACTGCTTCCTCTAAACGTCAACGCTCACCTCGTTTTGTCTGGTGGATTGACGCCTGCAAATGTGACCGATGGCATCTTGCAGGTCAGGCCGCGTTGCACCACGCTGGCCGTTGATGTGAGCTCCGGCGTCGAGGTTTCCAAGGGAATCAAAAGCGCCGACAAGATCAACCAGTTTGTTGCGGCCGTGCGTGCCGCAGACCGACAATTTGCATCCAACTGAAACCATGTACACCTATCAGCAACCTGATGCCAGCGGGCATTTCGGCATTTACGGCGGCAGCTTTGTCTCTGAGACACTGACCCACGCCATCAACGAGCTCAAGGCGGCCTACGCCCGCTACCAGCACGACCCGGCTTTTCTGGCCGAGTTTCATTACGAGCTCAAGCACTTCGTAGGCCGGCCTTCGCCGATCTACCACGCAGCGCGCATGAGCCGCGAGCAAGGCGGCGCGCAGATTTACCTCAAGCGCGAAGACCTCAACCACACCGGCGCGCACAAGATCAACAACACCATCGGCCAGGCCATGCTGGCCAAGCGCATGGGCAAGCCGCGCATCATTGCCGAAACCGGCGCCGGCCAGCACGGTGTGGCAACGGCCACCATCTGCGCGCGCTACGGCCTGGAGTGCGTGGTCTACATGGGCAGCGAAGACGTCAAGCGCCAAAGCCCCAACGTCTACCGCATGAAGCTGCTGGGCGCCACCGTGGTGCCGGTTGAAAGTGGCAGCAAGACGCTCAAAGACGCGCTCAACGAAGCCATGCGCGACTGGGTCGCCAACGTGGACAACACTTTCTACATCATCGGCACCGTGGCCGGCCCGCACCCTTACCCCATGATGGTGCGCGACTTCCAGAGCGTGATCGGTGAAGAGTGTCTGGTGCAAATGCCCGAAATGCTGGGCGGCAAACAGCCCGACGCGGTGCTGGCTTGCGTGGGTGGCGGCAGCAACGCCATGGGAATTTTTCATCCTTACATTCAGCACGAGAACACCCGCTTGATCGGCGTTGAAGCCGCCGGCGAAGGCATGGACAGCGGCAAGCATTCGGCATCACTCCAACGCGGTGTGCCCGGCGTGCTGCACGGCAACCGCACTTACGTGCTGCAAAACGAAGACGGCCAGGTGACAGAGACGCACAGCATCAGCGCCGGTCTGGACTACCCCGGCGTGGGCCCCGAGCATGCGTTCCTCAAAGACATAGGCCGCGCCGAATACGTCGGCATCACCGACACCGAAGCGATGTCGGCATTTCATTACCTTTGCCGCACCGAGGGCATCATCCCGGCGCTCGAGTCCAGCCACGCGGTGGCCTACGCCATGAAAATGGCCAAGACCATGCGCACGGACCAGTCGATTCTGGTCAACCTGTCGGGGCGTGGCGACAAGGACATCGGCACCGTGGCCGACCTGTCCAACGCCAGCTTTTACTGCCGCCCCTCCTGCCAGGGCCAGGGCGTCAAGGGCGGCCCGGCCGGCACCGAGCAAGTGGTTGCTTTTAAGTCATGAGTCGCATTCAAACTGTCATGAGCGCGCTGCTGGCGCAAAAACGCAAGGCGCTGATTCCTTATGTGACGGCCGGCTTTCCGTTTGCCGACATCACGCCCGCGCTGATGCACGGCATGGTGGCCGGCGGCGCTGACGTGATCGAGCTGGGCGTGCCTTTTTCTGACCCCAGCGCTGACGGCCCGGTGATCCAGAAGGCGGGCGACCGCGCGCTGGCCTTTGGCATCGGCCTGGTGCAGGTGCTGGCCATGGTGCGCGAGTTCCGCCTGCAAGACGACAAAACGCCGGTGGTCTTGATGGGTTACGCCAACCCTGTTGAGGCTTACGACTTCAAGCGTGGTCCTGACGCCTTTGTGCGCGACGCGGCTGCCGCCGGCATTGACGGCATTTTGATCGTGGACTACCCACCCGAGGAATGCCTTGACTTTGCCGCCAAGCTGCGTGCGCTCAACATGGACCTGATTTTTTTGCTGGCCCCGACCAGCACGCCCGAGCGCATGGCGCAGGTGGCCCGTGTCGCCAGCGGCTATGTGTACTACGTCTCGCTCAAAGGCGTGACGGGTTCTGGCGCGCTAGACATAGACGCTGTTGAGGCCATGCTGCCGCGCATCCGCGAGCACGTCAGCGTGCCGGTGGGCGTGGGTTTTGGTATTCGCGATGCCACCACCGCCAAGGCCATCAGCCGTGTGGCAGACGCCGTTGTCATCGGCAGCAAGATCATCCAGCTGATAGACCAGCAACCGCGTGAGCAGGTGGTGCCTGTCGTGCGCGAGTTCCTGACCGGTATCCGCAGCGCACTGGACGCATAATCCATTTCCCTTGCCCCAAGCTTTAAGGAAATACCATGAGCTGGCTCGAAAAACTGCTACCCCCCAAAATCACACCCACCGACCCGACTGAGCGCCGCAGCGTGCCGGAAGGCCTGTGGATCAAGTGCCCCAGCTGCGAGGCTGTGCTCTATAAAACCGACCTCGAAACCAACCAGAACGTCTGCCCGCAGTGCAGCCACCATCACCGCATCGGCGCGCGCGCGCGGCTGGACGCTTTTCTGGATGCCGAAGGTCGCTACGAGATCGGCCAGGAAGTGCTGCCTGTCGACCCGCTCAAGTTCAAAGACAGCCGCAAGTACCCCGAGCGCCTGAAAGAGGCCTTAGAGAACACCGGCGAGACCGATGCACTGATTGTCATGGGCGGCGCGGTGCACAGCATCGGCGTGGTGGTGGCTTGTTTTGAGTTTGACTTCATGGGCGGTAGCATGGGCAGTGTGGTGGGCGAGCGCTTTGTGCGCGGCGTGCACACGGCCATCGAGCAAAAAGTCCCCTTCATTTGCTTTACCGCCACCGGCGGCGCACGCATGCAAGAGGGCTTGCTCAGCCTGATGCAAATGGCCAAAACCAACGCCTCTCTCACGCGCCTGGCCAAAAAAGGCCTGCCCTACATCAGCGTGCTGACCGACCCGACCATGGGCGGCGTGAGTGCAGGCTTTGCTTTTGTGGGCGACGTGGTGATGGCCGAGCCCAAAGCCTTGATCGGCTTTGCCGGCCCGCGCGTGATCGAGTCCACCGTGAGGGTGACCTTGCCGGAGGGCTTTCAGCGCGCCGAGTTCCTGCAAACCAAAGGCGCCGTCGATTTGATCTGCGACCGCCGGGAATTGCGCAAGACCATTGCCAGCACGCTGGCCATGCTGATGCGTCAACCGGCCGACGCCGTCGATTAAGAGCCTGCCCTGGGCGCCGTGCCACCGGCACGCCCCCGGCTGAACCTTGCGCGTAAACACCCATGTCTGAGACCTTGACCCTGTCTGATCTGCCCTTATTTCCCCTGGGATCTGTGCTGTTTCCAGGGGGTTTGCTGCCGCTGCGCATTTTTGAAGTGCGCTACCTCGACATGATCGGCAAATGCCGCAAAAACGGCACGCCTTTCGGCGTGGTCGCACTGACGCAGGGCACTGAAGTGCGCCGGCTGCAGGCCGAGGCAGGCGACGGAGATTTCCCGACTGAAAGCTTTGAAGACATAGGCACCCTGGCCAGCATCACTGAGTTTTCAGCGCCGCAAGCCGGTTTGGTGATGGTGCGTTGCACAGGCACCCAGCGCTTCAAAGTAAGCCGTAGTCATCAACTCAAACATGGACTGTGGATGGCAGAGGCTACTACCCTGCCCGCAGACAAGCCAGTGCCTGTACCGTCCGACTTGCAGGCGGCCAGCGATGGGCTGAAAAAGGTGCTCCGCACCCTGCAAGAGCGTGATGTGCCTGCCGACCAGATGCCTGTCTTGCCCCCCTATCAATTCGATGACTGCGCCTGGGTGGCTAACCGCTGGAGTGAATTACTGCCCATGTCGGCCAAGCGCAAGCATCAACTGATGGCGCTGGACAACCCGCTGTTACGGCTGGAACTGGTGAACGACATCCTCGACCGCAGCGGAATTTCGACCTAGCCTGCCGGCCGGGACTCAAAGCCCCGCTTTAAAACCTAAAATCAACACTTTGGCAGACCGCTTGCCTTTGACTCTTTTTTGTACTGTTCTTTTCCGGCTGCCTTATGTCTACACCCAACGCCCTGCCCCTTGACGCCACTGCCGCCCCGGTCATCGACGACAACCAACTGATGGTCGAGCGCCGCGAAAAGCTCAAAGCCCTGCGCGCAGCGGGCATCGCCTTCCCTAACGACATCCAACCCGGCCACCGCGCCGAAGCGCTGTTTGCGCAGTACGACGGCAAGAGCAAGGAAGAGCTCGAGCCGATGGCCGTCAAGGTGAATGTGGCCGGCCGCATGATGCTCAAGCGTGTGATGGGCAAGGCCAGCTTTGCGACCATTCAAGACGCGTCCTTCGGCCCCTCGCACGGCCGCATTCAGGTCTATATCAACAACGAAGGCGTGGGCGAAGACTTGCACAATGCCTTCAAACACTGGGACCTGGGCGACATCGTGTCCGCCGAAGGCACGCTGTTCAAAACCAAAACCGGCGAGTTGTCTATCCACGCCACCGGCCTGCGCCTGATCACCAAGAGCCTGCGCCCGCTGCCCGACAAGTTTCATGGCGTGGCCGACCAGGAAGTCAAATACCGCCAGCGCTATGTGGACCTGATCACCGACGAGGCCGCGCGCAAGCGTTTTGTGGCGCGCAGCAAGGCGGTGAGCAGCCTGCGCGAGTTCATGGTGAGCAACGAGTTTCTGGAAGTCGAAACGCCGATGCTGCACCCGATCCCGGGCGGCGCCAACGCCAAGCCTTTCAAGACGCACCACAACGCGCTCGATCAGGAAATGTTTTTGCGCATCGCGCCCGAGCTGTACCTCAAGCGCCTGATCGTGGGCGGCTTTGAGCGCGTCTTCGAGATCAACCGCAGCTACCGCAACGAAGGCATCAGCGTGCGGCACAACCCCGAGTTCACCATGATGGAGTTCTACGCCGCCTGGTGGAACTACAACGACCTGATGGCCTACACCGAAGCGCTGATCCGCGACGTGGCCCACAAAGCCTGCGGTACGCTGCAACTGAGCTACGGCGGCAAGCCGGTGGATCTGAGCCAGCCGTTTGAACGCCTGACAATCCGCGAAGCCATCCTCAAGCACACAGACGCCGGCGCGAATGTGGACGACGCCGCTTGGCTGACCAACGCCGTCAAGAAACTCGGCTGCACCGAACAAAAAGACCGCCTCTCGACGCGCTCGCTTGCCAGCCTGCAAGTGCTGTACTTTGAAGAATCCGTCGAAGAAAAGCTCTGGCAGCCCACCTTCATCATGGAGCATCCGACTGAAATTTCGCCGCTGGCCCGCGCCAATGACGCCCGCCCTGAAGTGACCGAGCGCTTTGAGCTCTACATCACCGGCCGTGAGTTCGGCAATGGTTTCAGCGAACTCAATGACGCGCAGGAACAAGCCGCCCGCTTTCACTCGCAAGTCTCGGCCAAGGACTCCGGCGACGACGAAGCCATGTTCTACGACGCCGACTTCGTGCGCGCCCTCGAATACGGTATGCCTCCCACCGGCGGTTGCGGCATCGGTATTGACCGCCTGATGATGCTGCTGACCGACAGCCCCAGCATCCGCGACGTGATCCTGTTCCCGGCCCTGCGCCGCGAGAACTAAAACGCACGACGTCCGTCATTCCCGCCCCCCTCAGTCATTCCCGCGCAGGCGGGAATCCATCCCCCGCCCTGCCCCCCGCCCCTGTCCCGCGCCACTGGCCTATGAAATACCTCCAAGGCTACCCCGAAGCGCTGCGTGAGCAGGTGCAGCAACTGATCGCCAAGGGACAACTCGGCGCGATGCTGCTCAAGAAGTACCCGGAAGCCCATGGCGTGCGCACCGACAAAGCGTTATACGACTACGTAATGGACTTGAAAAACCTTTTTTTGCGCAATTCAGAGCCTCTGTCGCGCGTGCTGTTTGACAACAAGCTGCAGGTGATCGCGCACGCGCTTGGCACGCACACCACCATCTCACGCGTGCAGGGCAGCAAGCTCAAGTCCAAGCGCGAAATACGCGTGGCCAGCCTGTTCAAGGAAGGCCCGGCCGAATTTTTGAAGATGATTGCAGTGCATGAGCTCGCGCACATCAAAGAGCGCGAGCACGACAAGGCATTTTACAAGCTCTGCACCTACATGGAGCCGCAGTACCACCAGTACGAGTTTGACCTGCGGGTCTACCTCACGCACCTGGATGCAGTTGGGAAACTGGACTGGAACGCCGGCCCTGTGTAACTGGTGAGCGCCTGAAACGCCGTTTCAGTTACTCCACCGTTATCTTGCCCGCTTTGATGAGCGGCCCCCATCTGCGGTTTTCCGCTTGAATAAAGGCTAAAAATTCTTCGCCAACCAAGGGCATCGGCGTCATGCCGAGTTCGCTCAGGCGCACTTGAATGTCTGGGGCACTGACGATGGACTGAATTTCAATTTGTAAACGCAGTGCGATGTTTGCAGGCAGGCGAGCCGGTGCCGAAATACCAAACCAAGCGCCACCAACAACGCCTGGCACAACTTCAGTCAAGGTCGGCACAGCCGGGAAGGTTTTGCTGCGTGCATCTCCAGTCACATGGCTGATGAGGCTCGAACCCACGTCAACAGGCGGTCTATCAGTTCGTTGTTTACGGCCATTTCTCTTCCTTTAAGAACTTTGGCAGTTTCCTACCATTAGACCGTTTACACAAAATTCAGTACACCCCCCAGCCAAGCAGACCACCCATTGACTTGTGCTTGTAAAGTGAGGACTGGTGGTCAATCTTCAACCGGCATTGCTTTTTAGGAATTTAGAACAGCGCCAACACTCCTGCTCAGCAGAGGCCTTGGGTGGATTAGATTTCGTGTTCACCTTGACTCCTTGAGGTAAAAGATGAACAAAAACTTGTCTTTAACCTGGTGCACCCTTTTTAGTGAGCCATAGTTAGGGTTTGTGTGGTTGCAGATTCTGCCGCTGAATTTACACTCAATAATAAACTCAAACGATGTATTGTCGTCATACCGCCTTCCATAATGTATCCTAGCGAACACATCATCATTATGGGTGCAGGCCCAGTCGGACTCACGTTGGCCCATCAGGCGGCTCTTCAAGGTGTGAACGTGACCGTTCTGGAGTCTGAGGCGCAGGTGTCTCGTCAGTTGCGAGCTTCCACCTTCCACCCGCCGACTTTAGATTTACTTGCGCCTTCGGGTATTACTCAGGTCTTGATCGACAAGGGAAGGATCACCCCGAGCTGGCAGATACGCCTGCACGAAGGCGGCGAGCACGTTACCTTCGATCTTTCCGTCCTTCGCGACGACACGGGGCACCCGTATCGGCTTCAATGCGAACAGTTGGTGCTTTCCGAGGAACTCGAGCGTCGCTTGCTGACCCTTCCGCAGGTGACAATGCTTCGTGGCGTTACTGTCGAATCTGTGGGGCAGGTGCTGAACCGCGCATGGGTCACGCTCGCCGGCAGCGGCGAGCGCCTTGAGTGCGACTACCTCGTCGGCTGCGATGGCGCGCACAGCATCGTGCGAAAGGCGATAGGGGCTAGCTTTGAAGGCAGCGTCTATCCTGACATCAATTTACTGGTAACCACGCCCTTTGATTTCGACGGGTTGCTGCCCGACCTCGCGGGTGTCAATTACATCTGGCAGGACTCGGGCAATTACAGCTTACTGCACTTGCCAAACCTCTGGCGCATCAGCCTGCACCCGACCTCGGGCCAGCCGTTGGAAGCGGAGGCCCAGCCCAAGCGCATCCAGCGGCGACTGCAAGAGCTTTTTCCCGATGCCGGGCCCTTCGATCTGGCCGAGATTAGGCCCTACCGAGTCCACAAGCGGCTAGCGTCGCGCTGGCGCCTGAATCGTCTGCTGATCGCGGGCGACGCGGCGCACCTGAACAACCCAAAAGGTGGGATGGGCATGAATGGCGGTATCCATGATGCGTTCTGCCTCGCGGATCTGCTTGTGCAGCGCCTCAATGGCGCGCCCGATGCGGTGCTTGATGGGTATGAGCGCCAAAGGCTACCGGTAGTGCGCGACGACATCATCGGTCAGGCCGACAAGAACCATTCGCGCATGCAGTTGCAGGGACTTGAGCAGCGCCGCCAGTCGCTTGCGGAACTGCAGGCCCTGGCGGATGACCCTCAGCGCGCGTACGATTACCTGCGCCGCACTTCCATGCTAGAAGGCCTGGCAAAGGCTAAGGCCCTGGCCTGACACGCCGCCGCACCCAATGAGCACCACCGACTTTAAGGTCCCCGTCTGCATCGGCAGCTTCATCGACGGCCAGCCTCACCTCGGCACAGGCACTCGGCTACCTATACTGAACCCGGCCACGGACCATACCGTCAGCGAATTCTCTGAGGCGCAGGCCGACGAAGTCGGCCTGGCCGTGACGGGCTCACGCCGGGCCTTCGAGCAAGGGCCTTGGCCGCGCATGAGCGTCGATGAGCGGCAGGCGGTCCTGCGCTCGATCCACCAAGTGCTGCTTCAGAACGCGCCAGAGCTGGCCTACCTCGAGTGCCTGAACACCGGCATCGTGATGCGCGAGATCGAGCAGCGCCACCTGCGCCGCGCCGCCCTGAACTTTTCCTTCTTCGCCGACTATATCGGCCAGAGCAGCGATGCGGTCTACCGGCAGACGCAGGGCTACACCACCACGGTGATGCGCGAACCGGTCGGGGTGGCAGCGCTGATCGCCCCATGGAACGCGCCCCTGGCGCTATCGTCCATGCAGATCGCCAGCTCTATCGCCTTCGGCAACACCTGTGTGGTCAAGCCCTCTGAGCAGTCGCCGCTGGCCGTGGCCCGCATGATCGAGCTGCTGTGTGAGGCTGGGCTGCCGCCCGGCGTGGTCAACTTGGTCAACGGCCGTGGGCCGGTCACTGGCCAGGCACTGGTCACCCACCCCGAGATCAACCGCGTGAGCTTCACCGGCGGAACCGAGACCGGCCGCCACATCATGGCTTCCGCCGCACAGAATCTGGTGCCCTGCACTCTGGAGCTGGGCGGTAAGTCGGCCAACATCATCTTCGCGTCGGCCGACCTGGACCGCGCGCTCGATGGCGCCTTGCTCGGCATTTTTTCAAACAACGGCCAGCAGTGCCTGGCTGGCTCGCGCATCCTCGTGGAGCGCTGTATCCTGGACGACTTCATGGCCCGCTTCGTGGCCCGGGCCCGGGCGCTGCGCCTGGGCGACCCGATGGCCGATTGCACCGAGCTCGGGCCGCTGGCCTCGCGTGCGCAGATGAACCGGGTGCTGCAGTTTGCACAGCAGGCGCCTGCCGAAGGCTGCACTCTGCTCGCCGGCGGCCAGCCCGCCGGCGGTTTTGG
The DNA here is from genome assembly GCA_021737905.1 of Rhodoferax sp. Taxonomy (GTDB): domain Bacteria; phylum Pseudomonadota; class Gammaproteobacteria; order Burkholderiales; family Burkholderiaceae_C; genus Polaromonas. Next base: position 4,012 of record JAIPDA010000032.1, on the reverse strand, counting down.
CTCGGGCTACTACGTACAGCCGACCGCCGTACTCGCCCCGGACAACCGCTGCAGCGTAGCGCGACAGGAAATCTTCGGACCCTTCGCCACGCTGCTCTCCTTCGACACTGAAGACGAGGCGCTGGCCATCGCTAACGACTCAGAATTCGGGTTGGTCAGCTATGTCTGGTCCGACCACCTGCCCACCGTCACGCTCATGACCGAGGGATTGCGCACTGGCGTGGTCTGGGTCAACACCCCGATGATGCGCGAGCTGCGCGCACCCTTCGGCGGCTTCAAGAACTCGGGCGTGGGCCGCCAAAGCGGTACCGCCTGCGAAACGTTTTTTACCGAGGAAAAGGCCATTACGGTTCCGACTCGTGCGCACCCCCTGCGCAGGCTTGGCGTCTAGGGTGGCTTCGTTTTGAGCGCGCTGCGCTTTCACTATCGATGAGGAGACTCCAATGAAGATCACACGACGCACCCTGGTTCAGTCCGGCCTAGCCACCACCGCCCTAAGCGCCCTGGGCCTGAACGCCCATGCGCAAGCGGCCTTACGCGTAGCGGCATTCGTGCCTGAACAATCCTTCGGAGTTAGCCGGGTCATCAAGCCCTGGATGGCCGCGGTCGATCGCGACCTCGGGGGTAAGGTCAAGCTGCAAGGTTTCTGGGGCGGCACTCTGGGCAAGGACGCCTTCAAGCAGTTCGAGCTAGTGAAAAACGGCGTGGCCGACATCGCCTGGGTGCTGCCAGGCTACACCCCGGGCCAGTTTCCCGAGATGCAGGTGTTCGAGCTGCCTAACCTGTTCCATGATGGGGTAGAAGCCGGCATAGTAGCTTGGCGCCTGTACGAGAAGAACCTGCTCAAGGGCTTCGACGGCGTGCGGGCCGTTACAATTTTTTCCACTGAGCCCATGTCCTTGTGGATGCGCCAGCCGATCAACGGGCTTGAAGACCTGCGTAACAAGAAGATCCGCTCGCCCGGTGCAGTCCATGCCAAATGGCTGGAGAGTTTCGGCGCAAGCGCCGAAACCATGGACAGCCCTGATATGAACGAGATGCTCAACCGCGGCACCCTAGACGGCGCGATTCAGGGCGCCACTGGCATGAAGACATACAAGTCCCTCGGGCTCATCAACCAGGATTTTCGCATCCCCATGGGCGTCATTCCCTTCCTGCTGTTGGTCAACGAACGCACTTGGGCTCGCTTGCCCGACGATGCGAAGGCCGCCATGATCGCCCGCGGGGGCGAAGCTTCGGCCGTCATCGGCGGCAAGGCCTATGAGGAAGCTGGCCAGCAGATACACCAGGAACTCAAGACCGAGGGCCGCGTGAAATCCGCGGTGCCTACCGCCGCTCAGATGGCTAGCTGGGAGCCGCGCAACCAGGCGGTGCAGCAGTGGTGGGCCGATAAGATGCCCAACGGTAAGCCCTTGATGGCGGAAATTCAGGCCCAGCTCAAGACCCTGCGCGCCGGCAAATGAGCGCGGCCGATACCGGATTTGCTCTAGTCCACGGTCCAGCGGACCCCATCCTGGACCGCCTGGACCGCTGGTCGCGCTGGATCGCCATCGTGGGGTTCATCGGGCTGTGCATCATCGCCATCCTCACCACCTGGGACGGACTGGCCCGCTACATGTTCTGGCCACGACTGAGCGGCTATGCCGACTTCGTCGACGTGGTGCTGGCCGTGGCTATCGCCACCTGCTTCCCTGCGGGCCTGCTTCACCGTAACAACATCACCATACGCTTCGTTGGCTCGATGCTGGGCGGGCGCAAGGCCAGCGTCGTCGAGGCAATTGGCGCTACCGTCACGCTGGGGTTTTTCAGCCTGCTGGCCTGGCAGGTCTGGGCCTTCGTGATCGAGCTCAAGTCCAGCGGCCGCACCAGCGCCACGATCGAGATGGCCATCTGGCCTTGGTGGTGGAGCACCGCTGCCCTGCTCGCCTTGACAGTGCCCATCCAGTGTTTCGTGGTCTGGCGTTCATGGTCCGAGGCCTTCGGACGTCGCGGCCTGCCCCCGGCAGACGACTGACCGCCTTCAAACGACCGCCCCGCCCTACCAAATCGAACAACTGCATGGATCCAATCCAAACCGGACTGCTGGGCATGGCCCTGCTCTTTGCACTCATCCTACTTCATGTACCCATCGGCGTCGCCATGGGCATCTCGGGGCTGGTGGGTACCGGCTTGATCATCGGCTGGGAGCCCACGCTGACTCTGGTCGCCACCGAGCCCACCAGCGCCATCGCCAACGAGGGTCTGGGCGTCGTAGCTCTTTTTCTTCTAATGGGCAACCTTGCCTTCGTTGGGGGGCTATCCTCGGAGCTCTACATGCTTTTCCAAGCCTTCGTCGGCCACCGGCGCGGCGGCTTGGCCATCGCCACCATCGGGAGCTGCGCAGGCTTCGGCGCAGTGTGTGGCTCGGCCGTCGCCACCACTGCCACCATGTCCCGAGTCGCCTTGCCGGAAATGCTCAAACGGGGCTATGCCAAATCGTTAGCCAGCGGCACCATCGCGGCGGGCGGCACACTGGGTATCATCATCCCTCCGTCGGTAATACTGATCCTCTACGGCGTCCTCACGGAAAACTCCATCATCGCGCTTTTCATCGCCTCGGTGATCCCGGGCCTGCTGGCCACGGTGCTTTACGTGCTGGCAGTCATGGCGGTGGTCATCTGGCGACCCGAGGCCGCACCGGTCGGCATGGCTTCCACCTGGCGCGAACGTATGGCCACACTGCGCGGATGCTGGGCCGTCTTGACGCTCGCGGTCATCGTTGGCATCGGCATCTACTCTGGCCTGTTCACCGTCACGGAGGGTGCGTCTGTTGGGGTCACCTTCGCGTTTCTAATCACACTGCTGCGTCGGCGCCTAGGTTGGTCCAACTTCCTGCTGGCTTTACGCGATACCGCCAAGGGCACCGGGCTAGTTTTCGTCATGATCATCGGCGCATCCATCTTCGGCTACTTCGTCTCGCTCTCGGGCATGCCCGCCGCGGTCATCGATTTCATCAAGGCCCTGGGCTGGTCCAACCTTGCGGTACTGTCGCTGCTGATGGTGCTTTACTTAATCGGCGGTGCCTTCTTCGATGAGATCGCGCTGATGATCCTCACCCTGCCCTTCGTCTACCCGCTCATAATAAGCATGGGCTATGACCCGATCTGGTGGGGCATCATCAATGTCGTGGTGATCGAGCTGGGCATGATCATTCCGCCCATCGGCATCAACGTCTTCGTAGTCAAGGGCATTGCCAAGGACATTCCGCTTACCACGATCTACCGCGGGGTCATGCCCTTCGTCGGCGCCGACATGATTCGGCTGGCTATCCTGCTGCTCTTTCCAGTCATTGCCCTTTGGCTGCCCAAGACGCTGGGCTGGCTCTGATGAGGGTGCGTATGCTCAAGCACTGCCTTGACGCCTAAGAAAATCCTCGCGCCAGCATACTCCACTGATCATCTCAATCAACACAGATGACCGTGTCGCTTGAGTAGAGCTCAGGAGCGCGACACTATGCCAAGCTAGGGCCATATTGCAGGAAAACACTGGAGCGCACCCCACCCGAGGACGTCGCAGGATCGCTCCCAACGTTGGCGTACCTGTGCCCAGCAAGACCACAGCTTCCAAGCCTGACGTGCTCTCAAGCTTGCCGATCGCAGCATCTGTCATTGATGCCGACATGGCGTAGATCGGATGAAAGGCGGTGTCCGGCAAGGTCTCGGTCGCCGCCACCGCCACCACTTCCAGACCGCGCGCAGTCCAGTAGGCCACGCTTTGCTCGGTGAGGCTGCGAGGGTACGGCGACACAAGCCCAATCCGCCGCGTCCCTAGGCTCTTGAGGGCCGCCACTACCGCCAGCGCCGAGTTTGTCACCGGTATCCCCAGCCGTGTGTGTAGGCTACTAAACAACTCATCTTCTCTCGCAGGGCCCAATTGGTAGGAAGAGCCGGTGCAGGCGATGGCCAACACGCTTATGGGCGCGTTGCCAAACTGCAGCATGGTCTCGTCAAGCCGAAGAAAGTACTCGACTAAC
>JAIPDA010000031.1 GCA_021737905.1 Rhodoferax sp. | reverse complement strand
CAGGCGCTTGTACGTTTGCGCTGCGGCCCGTCACTGCTGTTGGCGCGCATCACGCAGCGGGCGGCACAAGAGCTGGCCCTGCAGCCCGGTCAGGCGGTCTGGGCGCAGGTCAAGTCGGTGGCACTCATCGACTGATCAGCTTGTCAGGGCAACTTCAGCTTGAGGTTTGACCGCCCGGCGCAGGCACTGACCCAGTTGGGTGAAAAATTGCTCGGTCTTTTCGCTAGGCTCCACGTACTTGACGCGGGTATCGCGCTCTTCGCTCAGCAGCTTGATGAATCCTTTGAGCCTGAGGCTTTTAAGCAGGCGGTGCGAGGTGCTGTGCGAAATATCAGGGTCCAGCCCCATGGCTTTGAGCACAGTGATCTTGGTGTCCGAGGACCATGAAGGCGCCAACATGTTCAGCAGCTTTTCCTCGGCCGAGTTGAGTTCGCAAAACAGGGGGGACAAATGAACTTCCTTGACGCGGGTGAGAAAGTTCAGATAGTTCTTCGACTCAATGGTTCTGACGATCATGATGGCTTCCTGTTTGTAGTTAGTTTGAAAGCTCTTTAACCCCATCATTTCAAGGTCAAAGCGGGGGCATGGTGTTGGCGAACCGAAAAACAATGTGAGAGAAACTGGTAATAATTAAATATATACCTCTTTAAGATTTTTTATTCTTTTTTATTCCTAAAATTTCTTAATGTGGAATTTGACCTTGTTAAGGTCCATGTTCCATCTGCAGCTCTCTGCCCTTTTGGGGGTGGCACGAAGCCCTTGCATGGGCCGGCGACAATAGGCCCATGGCAAGCATGCAACTTCAGGACATTTTGTTTTCTCAGGGTTTTGGCACCCGCAGGGTCTGCGCCGGTTTGGTGCAGCAGGGCTTTGTGGCGGTGGCTGGCAGCGTTTGCGAGGACGCGGGCGCCTTGTTCGAGGCCGAGGGCCTGGCTTTCCAGGTGCAGGGCGAGCCCTGGCTGTACCACGCCAAGGCGTATCTGATGCTGCACAAACCGGCCGGCTATGAGTGCTCGCAAAAGCCCAGCACCTATCCCAGCATTTACACCTTGTTACCCGCGCCTGTTCGCCAGCGTGGCGGCGGAGCGGCAGCCGGTGTGCAGGCCGTCGGGCGCCTGGACCAGGACACCACCGGTTTGCTGCTGCTGTCTGACGACGGCAAGTTCATTCACCGCATGAGCTCGCCCAGGCACCATGTGCCCAAGGTCTATGAGGTCACGGCCAAGCACCCGGTGGATGCCGCGCAGGTGCAAAAACTGTTGGCCGGCGTGGTGCTGGACGACGACCCCAAGCCGGTGCGAGCTGCCGACTGCGTGCAGACCGGCGAGCTGACGCTCAGCTTGGTGCTCACCGAAGGCAAGTACCACCAGGTCAAGCGCATGATTGCGGCCGTGGGTAACCGGGTCGAGGGCTTGCACCGCTCGCGCATCGGCAGTTTGCTGTTGCCGCCTGAACTGGCGCCCGGCCAATGGCGCTGGCTGACTGCGCAAGACCTCAACAGCATTGCGGCGCCGACCGCTACACTGAGCAACTGAATAGAGAAGGTGTTTTTTGTGATTTCAGCATTCCGCTTTCTTACCTTTGCTTTTGTCCTTTTTTCTGCGGCCGCTGCAGCCGCCACGGGGAGTAACGCAGCTGCGCCGCGCACTGCGCCGGCACCTTTGTTTGTGCTTAATTCCTTGGGCAACAGCGTCAGCGTGATTGATGTCAGCATCTGGAAAGAAACCCGCCGCATTGCCACCGGCAAGGAGCCGCACCACCTGTACCTCACCCCAGACGAGAAGTCCGTGATTGTGGCCAACGCGCTGTCGGATTCGCTGACCTTCATCGACCCGCGCACGGCTGCAGTCCAGCGCACGGTGCTCAATGTGCTCGACCCCTACCATTTGCGCTTTTCCCCCGACATGAAATGGTTCGTCACAGCGGCAAACCGCCTCAACCACATCGATATCTTCAGCTGGGACGGCAGCAACATGACGCTGGCCAAGCGCATTGCCGCCGGCAAGACCCCCAGCCACCTCTGGATAGACAGCAAGAGCAGCACCGTTTACTCGACCCTGCAAGACAGCGACGAGCTGATTGCGCTGGACTTGAAGACGCAGCTCATCAAATGGCGCATCAAGACCGGGCCTATGCCGGCAGACCTGTACGGCACGGCCGACGACAAACGCATTCTGGTGGCGCTGACAGGTGGCGACGCGGTCGAGGTGTATGACGTTTCCGGCCCGGCGCCGGTGCGCAGCAAAGTCATCAGGACCGGCAAGGGCGCACACGCTTTCAGGGCCCTGGGTGACGGCCGGCATGCACTGGTGAGTAACCGCGTGGAAAATACCATCAGCAAAATTGACTTGCAGTCGCTGGACGTGGTGGGGCACTTTGACGTGCCCGGCGGGCCGGACTGCATGGATGTCTCGCGCGACGGCAAGCAGCTTTTTGTGACCTCTCGCTGGGCCGGCAAGCTCAGTGTGCTGGACTTGAGCAGCGGCAAGATGGTGCGACAGATCAAAGTTGGAAAGAGCCCGCATGGCGTCTGGACCCTGGACCACGCGCCGCGCTGACATCTCGCGCGCATTTGCGCTGCTGGTCTTCGCAGCAGCCGGATCGACCCTGCACGCCGGCACTTGCGCGGCAGCATCTGGCGCTGTTGCTGTCAAACCCGTTTACTTAACCTTTGACACCGGCCACATGGCGGTCGCCCCCTTTATTGCCGACGTGCTGAAAAAGCATGACATCAAAGTCACCTTTTTTGCCGCCAACGAAGCCACCCAGACCGGCAACGGCAGCCTGGGCAGCGACTGGGCCGCCTGGTGGCAGTCGCGCGCTGCAGAGGGCCATGAGTTTGCCTCGCACACGTATGACCACAGCTACTGGCGTGCCGACGTGGCAGACCCCGGGCAGGCGATGCGGTTTCGAATCCGACCCTCGGCCGGGCCACTGGCTGGCAAAGACCTGCTTTGGACGGCCGCACAGTACTGCGCAGAAATTCAAAAAGCCGCCACCCGCTTGCAAACCTTGACGGGCCGGGCACCGCTGCCGCTGTTTCGCGCCCCGGGCGGCAAGACCTCGCCTGCCTTGCTTGAGGTTGCGCGCAATTGCGGTTGGGCCCATGTTGCCTGGGCGCCGGCCGGATTTTTAGGCGACGAGTTGCCCAGCGAGCGCTTTCCCAATGCACAGCTTTTACAGACTGCGCTGCGCGACATACGCGCCGGTGACATTTTGGTAGCGCACCTGGGTATCTGGTCGCGCCGCGATCCCTGGGCGCCGGCCGTGCTTGAGCCCTTGATCGTGGGTTTGCAAGCACGCGGCTTTTGCTTTGCCACCTTGCGCGAGCATCCGCAGTTCAAGCTCTGGATTGCGCAACATGGCGCGACCCCAGCGCTGCCCGCGGCAGGGGGGCGGTCATGAACTTCGGGGCTTGGTTGGCCGACAGTTTCATCGCCTTGCAGGAGGCTATGTTTGCTATGGCGGCCCCCGTGCTCTTCAGTCTGGGCATGGGTAATTTGCTGGAAGACGCTTATGCCGCCAGTGCCTGGTTGCTGGCCGGTTTTCTGCAAATTCTTGTGATTCTGGTCGTCTTTGGACCCTTGCAGCGTTGGCGACCGGTTGAGGCAGTGACGGACCGTGCCACCATCCGCACCGACATGATTTACACCCTGATTCACCGCCTGGGCCTGTTTCGTGTGGCGCTTTTCTTTTTGCTCGGGCCCTTGCTCAACGATGCTTTCGGGCAGCTGCGCGTGGCTGGTTTGGGCACCTTTCATTTAGACCAGCTGTGGCCCGGCGTGAGTGACGGTGCGCTGGTCAGCCTCTTGATTTACCTGGTGGTGTTTGATTTCTTCGCGTATTGGCTGCACCGCGGCCAGCACGGCATTGAGCTGTGGTGGCGGCTGCATTCGCTGCACCATGCGCAGCGCCAGATGAGCATGTGGAGCGACAACCGCAACCATTTTCTGGACGACATGCTGATAGATGTCATGCTGGTGTTGCTGGCCCAGCTGATCGGCGTGGCGCCCGAGCAGTTCATTGCCATCGTGGCCTTGACCCAGCTCAGTGAAAGCTTGCAGCATGCCAATGTGCGACTGAGCTTTGGTCGTGTCGGTGAGCGGCTGTGGGTCAGTCCGCGCTTTCACCGCTTGCACCACAGCATTCATTGCAGCGAGCAGAACTACGGCGTGTTGCTGCCCTGGTGGGATCAGCTTTTCGGCACGGCCAATTTCCAGCACAAGCTCGAGCCTACCGGCGTACCCGATCAGATCGCGCAGCAGCGCGACTACGGCCGCGGCCTGTGGTCGCAACAATGGCAGGGGCTCAAGCGCCTGCTCGGGCGGGCATGAGCCGGCTGATCGATTCTTTCTGGCGTGCAGCGGTGTATTGCCTGCATCCGCGGGTGATCGCCCTGTCTTTTTTGCCGCTGATCATCATGACGGTGGCTTCGCTCGGCCTGGGTTATCTGTACTGGAATGACGCTGTCGATATGTTGCGCACCCAGCTCGACAGCTACCAGCTGGTCAGCAGCATGAGCCAGTGGCTCGAAGGCCTGGGGCTGGGGAATTTACGGCTGGTGCTGGCGCCGGCCTTGTTGCTCTTCCTGGCCATTCCGGTGATCGTGATCACCTCACTGTTGTTCGTGGCCGTGTTGATGACGCCGGCCATGGTGTCTTTGGTGGGGCAGCGGCGCTTTGCAACGCTGGAGCGTCGCCAGGGCGGCTCTTTGGCGGCCAGCCTGGTGTGGAGTTTGGCCTCGACCCTGCTGGCCTGTATCGCCTTGGTATTGTCATTTCCTTTGTGGCTGGTGCCTCCTCTGGTGCTGGTCTTGCCGCCGTTGATATGGGGTTGGCTGACTTACCGCGTGATGGCTTATGACGCGCTGGCAGAGCACGCCAGCGCCGACGAGCGCCGTCAGATTTTCAAGGAGCACCGCTGGAGTCTGCTGAGCATCGGTGTGCTCAGCGGCTATCTGGGCGCCGTGCCCAGCGTGATCTGGGCCTCAGGCGCCATGTTCGTGGCCATGGCGCCCATCCTGGTGCCCGTGGCGCTGTGGATTTACACCCTGGTGTTTGCCTTTTCTTCACTGTGGTTTGCGCACTTTGCTCTGTCGGCGTTGCAGCAACTGCGCTCACGCGATGAGTTCATGTCAACGGCCGGCACGGCTGTTGAAGTACCTGTTTTGCCGGCGGTGCCTGCCACCGAGCCCTTGCCACCTTTACCCTGAGCGTCCAGCGCCTTTCATTTTTCATGACCCCACATTTCGGAATCATCATCGTCGGCGATGAAATCCTCTCCGGTAAGCGTGCCGACAAGCACATGCCCAAAGCCATTGAGCTGTTGGCCGCACGCGGACTGCAACTGAGTTACGCGGATTACGTGGGCGATGACCCGGAGCGCATCACCGCCACGCTGGCCAGAGCCTTTGCTGCAGCGCGCACGCGCGGTGATGTGGTGTTTTCTTTCGGCGGTATTGGCGCCACACCCGACGACCATACCCGCCACTGCGCCGCGCGCGCCCTGGGCGTAGCCCTGGAACTGCACCCCCAGGCCAAAGTGCTGATCCGCGAGCGCATGCACGACGTGGCGCGCGAACAAGGCCTGCCCTTTGAGCCCGACCGCGAGGACAACATCCACCGTCTCAACATGGGCACCTTCCCGGTGGGCGCGTCCATCATCCCCAACCCCTACAACAAGATACCCGGTTTCTTTTGCGCCCCCTCAGGGGGCAGCGAACCACACGCAGTGGGTGAGCGTGGGGGCATCTACTTCGTCCCCGGCTTCCCGGTCATGGCCTGGCCCATGGTCGAGTGGGTACTGGACACGCATTTCAGCCACCTGCACCGAGTGCAGGCCTATATGGAAAAATCCGTGATTGTGATGGGCTCTATGGAGGCCATGCTGACGCCGCTCATGCTCGAGATTGAAGCGCGGCACCCGGGCGTCAAGGTTTTCAGTCTGCCTAGCATGGACCATGCGGAGTACGGGCGCCACATTGAGCTTGGTGTCAAAGGCGCGCCCGCCGACGTGAATGCAGCTTTTCCGGGCGTGTTGGCCGGATTGCATCTTTTTAATCTCAAGCTGGGCCCTCAATTGGTGCGCTGACTGAATCCCTATTTTGGTGCAAAAATATGCACCAAGTTGGTTCAAACATGGAGCCTAGGCTCGGTTCTGAAAATGGTCAATTTCCAGTACCTGTCCTGACTTCTGGCAATTTAGGCCCCAAGCTGACAAAACGGTCTCAGTTGACGGCACAATCTAAGGTTCTGCTTTCAGCGGGGAATCTCCCCCTTTGGCATAAAAAGTGCATTCGATTGCACTGAACAGATTTTTAACCACCATCCAGCAACAGGAGATTCTGATGGCAAAGACCGTCGCAGACGTCATGAAAATGGTCAAGGAAAACGAAGTCAAGTTTGTTGACTTCCGCTTCACTGACACCCGGGGGAAAGAGCAGCACGTGACCGTGCCTGTTTCGCATTTTGACGAAGACAAATTCACGTCGGGCCACGCCTTCGACGGCTCATCGATCGCTGGCTGGAAAGGCATTGAAGCCTCCGACATGCAGTTGATGCCAGACCCCAACACGGCCAACATCGACCCGTTCTTTGAAGAAACCACCCTCTTCATGAGCTGCAACGTCATCGAGCCCAGCGACGGCAAGGCCTACGACCGCGACCCGCGCTCCATCGCGCAGCGCGCCGAGGCTTACCTCAAGGCCTCCGGCCTGGGCGACACTGCTTACTTCGGTCCAGAGCCTGAGTTTTTCATCTTTGACGACGTGCGCTGGAACACCGATATGTCGGGCACATTCTTCAAGATTGAAGAATACGAAGCCCCCTGGAATTCGGGCGCCAAGCTCGAAGGCGGCAACCGCGGCCACCGTCCCACCGTCAAAGGCGGCTACTTCCCGGTGCCTCCGGTGGACAGTACGCAAGACATGCGTGCCGAAATGTCGCTGATTCTGGAAGGCCTCGGCATTCCGGTTGAAGTGTTTCACCATGAAGTCGCTGGCGCCGGCCAAAACGAAATCGGCACACGTTTCAGCACGCTGGTTCAGCGCGCCGACTGGACGCAGATGCTCAAGTACGTGGTGCAAAACGTGGCCAACGCTTACGGCAAAACCGCTACCTTCATGCCCAAGCCCATCGTTGGCGACAACGGCTCCGGCATGCACGTTCACCAGTCCATCTGGAAAGACGGCAAGAATCTGTTCGCCGGCGACGGCTACGCCGGCCTGTCTGACTTTGCCCTGTACTACGTCGGCGGCATCATCAAGCACGCGCGTGCCCTGAACGCCATCACCAACCCCGGCACCAACAGCTACAAGCGTCTGGTCCCAGGTTTCGAGGCGCCGGTCAAGCTGGCTTACTCGGCTAAAAACCGTTCCGCTTCGATCCGCATTCCTTATGTGGCTAACCCCAAAGGTCGCCGCATCGAGGCGCGCTTCCCCGATCCACTGATGAACCCTTACCTCGGCTTTGCAGCTTTGATGATGGCCGGTCTCGATGGCGTCGAAAACAAGATCCACCCGGGCGAAGCCGCCACCAAAGATCTGTACCATCTGCCACCGGAAGAAGACGCCTTGGTGCCAACCGTTTGCCACAGCCTGGACCAGGCGCTCGACTGCCTCAATGCAGACCGCAGCTTCCTGACCAAGGGCGGTGTCTTCACCGACAGCATGCTCGACGCTTACATCGATCTCAAAATGGGCGAAGTCACGCGTTTGCGTCAGGCGACTCACCCGATTGAGTTCGACATGTACTACTCGCTGTAATTCAGCGCGGCAGGGCAGGGCGACAGGCCCGCCCTGCATCAAAGGACGGCCTGCGCCGTCCTTTTTTTCGTCTTGAACGTCCAGCGCCATTTTCCCGTCATCCTCGCGAACGCGGGGATCCATCTTCTGTGTTGGCGGTTTGTCCTTTCCGGTGCTTTGCCGCATACTTTCGGGCATGTTTTCTGTTCTTTTCAGGTTCACTGCAGCGGCTGTGCTTGGCGTGCTGGGGCTGGCCCAAGCGGCTGCCCAAAACGCCTTGGGCGTGTCCACGCAGGTTTACCGCTGCGGCAATGAATACCTCAACGACCAGGCGCTGGCTCTGTCGCGGGGCTGCCAGCCCGTGGTGGGCGGCTACATCAGCGTGGTGCCGGGCATGCCCGTGCAGCAGGCGAGCCGTAACCCCCCACAGGCGCTTGCACAGCCAGTTCAGAGCGCTGTGAACGATGCCCGCAGTATCTTGCTGGCCGAACTCAAAACCGCCCGCGACCGTTTGGCCGAGCAGGAAAGGCTTTACAACCAGGGCGAGCCCGACAAGCTCGGCCCTGAGACGCGCAACCATCAGCTTTACCTGGACCGCTTGACTGAGCTGCGCGCGGGTATCCAGCGTTACACCAATGACGTAGCCGGGCTGGAGCGTGAAATTTCGCGCCTGCCAGCGCAGTAAGCAAAGGCACAAGCTTCATAGCCCAGAATAGAACCCTTGAAAAAGCCAGACACCACATCGCACAAACCGGGCAGCGCCGCCGTCCGCTACCATGCCTTTGACTTGCTCGCAACGCTGGTTGCCGTGGTGGGCAATGACGGCCTTGTGGTGTTTGCCAATGCCGCCCTCGAAGACGCGCTGGGCATTTCCCGGCGCAACATCGAAGGCTCGCAGTTGCCCGAATGCTTTACCGAGCCGCACATCCTGCGCAACGCGCTCGAAGGCGCCGGCAGCAACGAGTTTGCGGCCTTGCGCTATGACGCCTGGCTCAAACGCGCCAACCCCGAGCCTTTTCCGGTGCACGTGGTGGTGGCCCAAACAGATGTTCCCGGCGAGGTCATTGTCGAGCTGCTGCCACTGGAGCAGCAAGCCAAGCAAGACCGCGAAGAGCGTCTCATGGACCAGGCCCAGGCCAACAAAGAGCTGATCCGCAATTTGGCGCACGAGATCAAAAACCCCTTGGGCGGCATCCGGGGTGCAGCGCAGCTGCTGGAAATGGAAATTGAGTCCAAAGGCCTGACCGAATACACCCAGGTCATCATCCATGAGGCCGACCGGCTGCAAACCCTGGTTGACCGATTGCTGGCGCCGCACCGACGCCCGCACCTGGTGGGCGATGTCAACATCCATGAGGTTTGCGAACGCGTGCGCTCACTCATCCTGGCCGAGTTCCCCAAAGGGCTGAAGGTGACGCGCGACTATGACATCTCGATTCCTGATTTCCGTGGCGACCGCGAGCAGCTCATTCAAGCGGTGCTCAACATCGCCCATAACGCTTCACAGGCGCTGGCCGAGCGCGTGGCAGCGGGCGACGCGCAGATCATTTTCAAGACCCGTATCGCCCGGCAAGTGACTTTTGGCAAGCAACGCTACCGCTTGGCATTGGAATTGCATGTCATTGACAATGGACCGGGCGTGCCGGACTCCATCAAAGACCGCATCTTCTACCCCCTGGTGTCAGGGCGGGAGGGCGGTTCGGGGCTGGGGCTGACGTTGGCGCAAACTTTCGTTCAGCAACACCACGGTTTGATCGAGTGCGACAGTGGGCCGGGCCGTACAGACTTCAAGATCCTGATTCCTCTGCCTTGATCTCTGTCCCATCCATTTTGAGCAAATAACAAGGGACAACACCGTATGAAACCGATTTGGCTCGTTGACGATGACCAGTCCATCCGGTTCGTTCTGGAAAAAGCCTTGCTGCGCGAAGGCCTGCCCACCCGCAGCTTCACCAATCCGCGCGAAGTGCTGGCTGCGTTGGCCATTGCCACGGACGAAGATGGCCCGCAAATTCTGGTGAGCGACATTCGCATGCCCGGCGGCTCGGGGCTGGAACTGCTCGAAAGCGTCAAAGAAAAGTTACCGGGCCTGCCGGTCATCATCATGACGGCATTCTCTGACCTGGACAGCGCCGTCTCGGCCTTTCAGGGTGGCGCTTTTGAATACCTGCCCAAACCCTTTGACCTGCCCAAGGCTGTCGAGCTGATTCGCCGCGCTGTCGAAGAAAGCCAGCGCGAAGAGGTCTCTGAAGAAGGGCTTTCCGACACGCCTGAAATGCTGGGCCAGGCGCCCGCCATGCAAGACGTGTTTCGTGCCATTGGCCGGCTCAGCCAGAGCCAGGTCACGGTCATGATCACCGGTGAGTCCGGCTCCGGCAAAGAGTTGGTGGCGCGCGCACTGCACAAGCATTCGCAGCGCGCCGCCGGGCCCTTCATTGCCATCAATACCGCTGCCATACCCAAAGACCTGCTCGAGTCCGAGCTCTTCGGCCACGAACGCGGCGCCTTCACGGGCGCCCAGACCATGCGCCGTGGCCGCTTTGAGCAAGCCGACGGCGGTACGCTGTTTTTAGATGAAATCGGCGACATGCCCTTTGATCTGCAAACACGTTTGCTGCGCGTACTCAGCGACGGCCATTTTTACCGCGTGGGCGGTCATAACGCGGTCAAGGCCAATGTGCGCGTCATCGCCGCCACCCACCAGGACCTGGAGCAGCGCGTCAAAGACGGAGCCTTCCGCGAAGACCTTTTTCACCGCCTGAACGTGATCCGCCTGCGCCTGCCCGCGCTGCGCGAGCGCCGTGAAGACGTGTTCATGCTGACGCGCCACTTTCTGCAGCAAAGCGCTAAGCAACTTGGCGTTGAGCCCAAGCGAATCACAGACCAGGCGCTTCAGTTGCTCAGCACTTTCAACTTCCCCGGCAATGTGCGCCAGCTTGAAAACATCTGCCACTGGCTCACCGTCATGGCGCCGTCGCATGTCGTAGAAGCCAAAGATTTGCCCCCCGAAGTGCTGCAAGCATCGCCTGCAGCCCTGGACACGGCCTTGCCATCCATTGACCTCAATTCAAGGACCGTGGCAGTCCCGGAGTCAGGGCTAATTGAAACTGCCGTCACATCCAACGCTGTGAGCAACGCGCTGCATGCTTTGCCGGTGATGGCCGGCCCGCAAGCGCCAGGCTTGGTGAGCGGATGGGAAAACGGCCTGGAAACCGAGGCGCTGGCTTTGCTGCTCGCTGGCCAGACCGACGTCTGGGATGTGCTCACCCGCCGCTTTGAGTCCAAGCTCATTCAGACCGCCCTGGTCAACACCCGTGGGCGCCGGATTGAAGCCGCTCAAAAGCTGGGCATTGGTCGCAACACCATCACCCGCAAGATTCAGGAACTGGGCCTGGAATAGGCCCGTCATTCGCGCCCCCACTCTGTCATTCCTGCAAAGGCAGGAATCCATCCCCGCCTTCGCGCGGATGACCAGCGCGGGCTTTCAGCCCAATTCCACCACCACCGGAGTGTGGTCGCTGGGGCGTTCGTTTTTGCGGGGCAGCTTGTCGATGATGCAGCCCGCCACCAGGGGCTTGAGCGGCTCGCTCACCAAAATATAGTCAATGCGCAGACCGCGGTTGCGCCTGAATGCAAACTCGCGGTAATCCCACCATGAATAGCTTTTCTCGGGCTGATCAAACAGTCGGAAGGCATCGACCAGCCCCAGGTTCAGCAGTGCCTTGAACTGCTCGCGCTCCTGGGTGGTGTGGTGAATTGTCTCGTGCAGACCCTGCGGGTCATGGGTGTCGCGGTCGTTCAAAGTGATGTTGAAGTCGCCCACCAGCACCAGGCGCGGCATGCGCTTGATTTCCCGTGACAGCCACTCACGCAGGCTGTCCAGCCACTGCATTTTGTAGGCAAACTTGTCGCTGTCCGGCGCCTGGCCGTTCACAAAATAACCATTGACCAGACGCAGCGGGCCATGCGCTGTCTCTATGGTGGCGGCGATCACGCGCGACTGTTCATCGGCAAAACCGTCGATGTTTTTAGTGACATCGTGCAGCGGCAGGCGGCTGATCAGGGCCACGCCGTTGTAGGTTTTCTGGCCGAACACCGCACAGTGGCTGTAGCCGGCGTCCTTGAGCGCCTGCAGCGGAAATTTTTCGTCGGGCAGCTTGAGCTCTTGCAGGCACAGCACTTCAACCGGGTTGGCGGCCAGCCAGTCGAGCACCTGCGGCAGCCGCACGGCCAGCGAGTTGACGTTCCAGGTGGCAATTTTCATGCTGCTGAGTCCCCGCGTTTTTGGTAAGTCACAAAGCTAAAAGCCAAGCCACTGGCCGCCAGTTGCGCGCTGCGTGCAGTTTCTTGCCAGGCTGCACCCAGCACGGGCGCAAAGGCGTCGCCTTCAAAGTCCTGCGCGATTTCGGTGACTTCTGCGCGCACAGCCATTGGTTCTGCCTGGCGGTAAATCTCGGCACCGCCTATGACCCAGATGTCAGGCACCTCACCGCACAGGCGCAGGGCCTCGGGCAGGCTGGCAGCGCGCAGCACGCCTTCGGCTTGCCAGTCGCTTTGGCGCGTGACGACGATGTTGCTGCGTCCCGGCAGCGGCCGAAAGCGCGGCGGCAGCGAGTCCCAGGTCTTGCGGCCCATGACCACCGGGCAGCCTTGCGTCAGGCGCTTGAAATGCGCCAGGTCTTCGGGCAGGTGCCAGGGCATGGTGTTGTCTTTGCCGATGACACCGTTGGCCGCGCGGGCAAAGATCAGGTTGATACGGGACATGACAGCGGGCAGGCTCAGACTGCCACCGGCGCTTTGATGGCCGGGTGATGCTGGTAGTTGAGAAACTCGAAGTCTTCGAACTCGTAGTCAAAAATAGAAGCCGGCTGGCGCTTGATGTGCAGCGTCGGGTAGGGCAGGGGCGTGCGGCTCAGTTGCAGCGCCACTTGCTCGTGGTGGTTGCTGTAAATGTGGCAGTCGCCGCCGGTCCAGATGAAGTCGCCCACGGCCAGGCCGCATTGCTGCGCCACCATGTGCGTGAGCAGTGCATAGCTGGCGATGTTGAAGGGCACACCCAGAAAAATGTCGGCGCTGCGCTGGTACAGCTGGCAACTGAGCTTGCCGGGTTGGCCGGGCACATCAGACGGCGCCACGTAAAACTGAAAGAAAGCGTGGCAGGGCATCAGCGCCATCTTGGACAGGTCGGCCACGTTCCAGGCGCTGACGATGATGCGGCGCGAGTCCGGGTTGGTCTTGAGCGTCTTGATGACTTCGGCGATCTGGTCAATGTGGCCGCCTTCAGGCGTGGGCCAGCTGCGCCACTGCACGCCGTACACGGGGCCGAGGTCGCCGTCTTCGCGCGCCCATTCGTCCCAGATGCTGACGCCGCGCGCTTTGAGCCAGTTGTTGTCGCTGGAGCCCTGCAAAAACCAGAGCAGCTCATGGACGATGGATTTCAAGTGAACTTTTTTGGTCGTCACCAGCGGAAAACCTTCGTTCAGGTCAAAACGCATCTGGTAACCAAAAACGCTCTTGGTGCCCGTGCCGGTGCGGTCGGCCTTGAAGACACCGTGCGTGTCAACGTGGCGCATGAAGTCTTCGTACTGGGAGCGCAGAGGGTGTGGTGATGAGGTCATGTCAATAGGATCCAAAAATACAGTCGAGGGCAGCGACTATTTCTTCTTGATGGCTTTGGAGGTTGGCAACGCACTTGCTCAGTTCCCGCGTTGGAATAGCTGCCATGGACGCGGTGTCCAGTACAACTTGTTTGCCCAAAATTTCAAACACAGGATTTAAATCCCGCAGACGGGTTTTATACAAGGTAGCTGCTCGCAGAGGAATGACGATTCGCGACTCTAAGCTATCGATGTATTCGTTTTGAACATCCAGCAGATAGGGCGTGCTTTTGCGGGCAAGCGCGTCGGGATGGGGGTACACATCAAAGCGGGCCAAGATCAGAAAGTCCGGTACTTGGCCAGTGGCAAGCCTTCGCTCGCAATGCGTGCGTTGTATTCAGCCACAGCGTCCTTGTTTTCTTCGTTCCACTTTTGCCAGTAGCAGCGGCGGACTTCAGCGGCCAGCAGGGTGTCTACGGTTTGCGACACATTCATGCCCAGCTCGCGTGCCTTTTCAAGCACTTTCGAGTTGAGAGAAAGATTGGTGGCTTTCTTGGGGGCGTTATTGAAGTTGAGCATCATTTCCAGTCATGAGTTATGCGCATATTATATGCGCAGCAACTTTCCCGGGTTCATCAGCTTGTGCGGGTCGAGGGCGGTCTTGATGGATCGCATCAGGCCGAGGGCGACGGGGGATTTGTGCTGCTCCAGCTTGCTGACCTTGAGGGTGCCC
>JAIPDA010000030.1 GCA_021737905.1 Rhodoferax sp. | reverse complement strand
AAGCTTGACGCACTGCTGACGCTGGCCGAAGACACGCACTGCCGGCGCGTGAGCCTGCTGCGCTACTTTGGTGAGGGCAGCCAGCCCTGCATGAATTGCCACAACTGCCTGATGCCGCCGGCGGTGTGGGACGCCACCGACGCGGCGCGCAAGATGCTCAGCTGCATTTACCGGGTGCAGCAGGCCAGCGGCATCAGCTTTGGCGCCGGTCACATCATGGATATTTTGCGCGGCAAAGCCACCGACAAAATGGCGCAGTACGCGCACGACAAGCTCAGCACCTTCGGCATAGGCGCCGACCTGGCTGAGGCGCAGTGGCGCGGCGTGCTGCGCCAGCTGATTGCCAAGAACATGGTGCGTGTGGACAGCGAAGCCTTCAGCACGCTGGAGCTGCTGCCCGACGCGCGCGCCGTTTTGCGCGGCGAAGTCTCGCTGATGCTGCGCGAGCAAGCTGCCGGTGCCGGAAGCAAAAAGCGCAGCAGCAAACCGACCAAGACCTCGGTCAAGGGCATGGCCGAGGCCAGCCTGAACGCCGGTGCGCTGGAGCGCCTGGGCCGGCTCAAGGCCTGGCGCGCCGAAGTCGCGCGCGAACACAACCTGCCGGCCTTTGTGATCTTTCACGACGCCACCTTGCGTGCGATTGCCGAACAAGCCCCGCAAAGCCTGGCTGACCTGGAAGGCATCAGCGGCATGGGCAGCAAGAAACTGCACGCCTATGGTGCCGAAGTCATTCGTGTCTGCACCGCTTTAGCCTGAATTGCCCGCATGACGGGCACAGCGCGCTGCGCCGCCACGGGAAGCCCGAACATAACTTTATGCAAAAAAAGCATGCCCCTAGGACAACAAGGGTTTGTCCTAGGACAAACACCATTTCTCGCCCCGCAATCGGGTTGCCGCTGAGTTAGCATTCCGCCACTGGCACACATCGTGCTGGCTAATTCGCTTCATGTCATCTACTGGAGATCAACTTGTTCAACTTCACTCAAAAACGGGGCCTGCTGGCTCTGGCTGCCGCCGGCTTCGCCTTGGCCGCCGCACTTCCTGCCCACGCTGGCAAAACGCTCGACGCCGTCAAGGCCCGCGGCCAAGTGGTCTGCGGTGTCAACACCGGCCTGGCTGGCTTTTCCGCTGCTGACTCCAGCGGCAACTGGTCCGGCCTGGACGTCGACATGTGCAAAGCCGTTGCCGCCGCCGTTCTGAGCGACGCCAGCAAGGTCAAGTACGTTCCCCTGAATGCGCAGCAACGCTTCACAGCCCTGCAGTCCGGCGAGATCGACATGCTGTCGCGTAACACCACCTTCACCCTGACGCGCGACGCTTCGCTCGGCCTGCACCAGACCGCGGTCACTTACTACGACGGCCAGGGCTTCATGGTCCCCGTCAAGAGCAAGATCAAGAGCGCCAAGCAGCTCAAAGGTCAAACCGTGTGCGTGCAGTCCGGCACCACCACTGAGAAAAACCTGACCGACTACTCGCGCGCCAACAAGCTGAACATCAAGCCTGTGGTGTTTGAAAAAGTTGAAGCCGCCACCGGCGCTTACTTCTCCGGCCGTTGCGTCGCCTACACCACGGACGCATCGGGCCTGGCTTCTGTGCGCAACAAAGAAGCCAAAGTTCCAGCCGAGCACGTGATCCTGCCTGAGCTGATCTCCAAAGAACCCCTGGGCCCCATGGTCCGCCGTGGTGACGATGAGTGGTTCGCCATCGTCAAGTGGGTCATCTACGGCCTGCTCGAAGCTGAAGAATACGGCGTGACCAAAGCCAATGTCGACCAGCTCAAGACCAGCACCACCGACCCGGTTGTCCAGCGCATTCTGGGCACCACTGAAGACACCGGCAAACTGCTGGGCCTGGACAAAGAGTGGATGGCCCGCGCCATCAAGGCCACCGGCAACTACGGCGAGTCGTTTGAAACCAACGTCGGCCCCAAGTCTCCCCTGGGTCTGCCACGCGGCGTTAACAACCTGTGGAACAAGGGCGGCCTGATGTACGCCTACCCGATCCGCTAAACCAGGCTTCGGCCTGCGCGCTGAATAAAACCGTCTGCCGGGCTATGCCTTGCAGGCGGTTTTCTCCAAGGGCCTCGCTCTTTTTTGTGATTGTTTTGATTTGACTCGTTTGTTTGTGTCTGCCGCACCGGCCAAGCGCCCTCTGAGAGCCTTTCCATGACACCTTCTACCCCCCCAAAAAAACAATGGTCCTGGCGCAGCCAGGCCTTTCGCGGTCTGGTCTACCAGGCACTGGCCTTGGGCCTGATTACGCTGGCGCTGTGGTACCTGGCGCACAACACGCTGATCAATATGCGTGCGCGCGGCATCCAGAGCGGCTTTGACTTCCTGCTGCAAACCGCCGGCTTTGACATCGGCGAAAGCCTGTTTGCTTTTGACTCCAGCGAAAAATACTGGCGCGCCTTTCTGGTGGGCCTGACCAACACACTGCGCGTGGCCCTGCTGGGCATCATCTTCACCACGCTGCTGGGCACGCTGGTGGGCGTGGGACGGTTTTCGCGCAATGCGCTGGTGCGCGGTTTGTGCTCGGCTTATGTCGAGGTTTTCCGCAACATACCCATCTTGCTGCAATTGCTGATGTGGTACCTGCTGTTCACCGAGCTGCTGCCCGACGCCGCCGAAGCCTGGCAAGCCGGCTCTGTCTACCTGAGCAAGGGCGGGATTAATTTCCCTATTCCAATTTGGGCCGCCGGCCATGGCTGGGCCCTGATCGGCCTGCTGGCAGGTGCGGTCGGCGCCTGGATTTACCGGCGCTGGGCCTTCGCTCAATTTGAGGCCAGCGGCCAGTTGCGCAGCATGGTGCTGCTGCCCTTGGCTTTGCTTGTGCTGGGGGCGTTTGCCGGCTGGTTGGCCGGCGGTGCACCGTCTGACTATGACCTGCCCAAGCGCGGTGAGTTCGCCATTGAAAACGGTGGTTCGCTCACGCCGGAGTTTGTGGCTGTGCTTTTGGGGCTGACCGTTTACACCGCCGCTTTTGTGGCCGAGGTGGTGCGTGCCGGTATCCAGTCCGTGGCGCAAGGGCAAAGCGAGGCCGCAGCCGCGCTGGGCCTGTCGCGTGGTCAGGAAATGCGTCTGGTGATGCTGCCGCAGGCCCTGCGCGTGATCATTCCGCCGCTGACCAACCAGTACCTGAACCTGACGAAAAATTCCTCACTGGCCGTGGCCATCGGTTACCCCGACGTGGTGTCGATTGCCAACACCGCCATCAACCAGACCGGCCGCGCCGTCGAGTGCATCACCATCGTCATGGCGATTTACCTGAGCACCTCGCTGCTGACATCGCTGCTGATGAACTGGTACAACACCCGCGCGGCCATCAAGGAACGCTGATCTCCACACGGAACACCACATGACTGCCAAGATCTTTCAATCCCTGCCGTCCCGTCCGGCACCCACGCGCCAGGATGGCCTGCTGGGCTGGCTGCGCGCCAACCTTTTCGGTGACCTGCGCACCTCGCTGGCCACCTTGCTGATAGGCGGCCTGCTGCTGTGGCTGTTGCCGCAGTTTTTGCAATGGGCGGTGTTCAGCGCCGTGTGGCGCCCCAACTTTGATGCCTGCCGCGCCGACGGCGTCGGTGCCTGCTGGGGCGTGGTCGCTGAAAAGTACCGGCTGATTATTTTGGGCCGCTATCCGTTTGACGAACAGTGGCGCCCGCTGGTTGCCACCTTGCTGATGCTCAGCCTGCTGGTGGCGAGCTGCGTGCGTTTTTGCTGGAAGCCCTGGCTGGTGTTGCTGTGGGTCGGCGTGTTGGCGGTTTTCTTCACGCTGATGTACGGCAACGTGTTGGGCCTGAGCAAAGTTGAGACCGACCGCTGGGGCGGACTGCCGCTGACGCTGCTGCTGGCCACGCTGTCGATTGCCATGGCTTTCCCGATTGCGCTGGTGGTCGCGCTGGGCCGGCGCTCTAACCTGCCGGCGATCCGCAGCGCCTGCACGATCTATGTCGAACTGGTGCGCGGCGTGCCGCTGATCTCGGTGCTGTTCATGGCCTCGTTCATGTTTCCGCTGTTCATGCCGCAAGGCACCACCATTGACGTGCTGATCCGCGTGCTGGCCGGCATCACGCTGTTTGCCGCCGCCTACATGGCCGAAGTCATACGCGGCGGCCTGCAAGCGATACCCAAAGGCCAGATCGAAGCCGCCGCCACACTGGGCCTGTCGTACTGGCAGACGCAGCGCAAGATCGTGCTGCCGCAGGCGCTGGCGATGGTGGTGCCCGGCATCATGAACAACTTCATTGCGATCTTCAAAGACACCTCGCTGGTCACCATCGTCAGCCTGTACGAACTGACCGGCGCACTCGGTCTGGCGCTCAACTCAGACGCCGACTGGCGGCCTTTCAAAATCGAGGGCTATCTGTTCATCGCCCTGATCTATTTCATCTTCTGCTTTTCCATGTCACGCTACAGCCTCTGGGTTGAAAAGCAGGTCAACAAAGGCAAGCAGCGCTGAGCCCCAGGCCCTGCCCTCTCTTTTTCTCTCAGGAAACACCCATGTCTGAATCCATCATCACCTTCGACAAAGTCAACAAGTGGTACGGCAACAATTTCCATGTGCTGCGCGACATTGACCTGGACGTCGCCAAGGGCGAACGCATCGTCATCTGCGGCCCTTCCGGCTCGGGCAAGTCCACGCTGATCCGCTGCATCAACCGGCTGGAAGAGCACCAGCAGGGCCGGCTGGTCGTTGACGGTGTCGAGCTGGCCGACGACGTCAAAGCGATTGACGCGATCCGCAAGCAAGTCGGCATGGTGTTCCAGCAGTTCAATTTGTTTCCGCACCTGACGGTGCTGGAAAACCTGACGCTCTCGCCCATGTGGGTCGGCAAAATCCCCAAGAAGGAAGCTGAAGAAAAAGCCATGCAGCAACTCGAGCGCGTCAAGATCGCCGAGCAGGCCCTCAAGTACCCGCTGCAACTCTCGGGCGGCCAGCAGCAGCGCGTGGCGATTGCGCGCGCACTGTGCCTCAAGCCCAAGATCATGCTGTTTGACGAGCCCACCTCGGCGCTGGACCCGGAGATGATCAAGGAAGTGCTGGACGTGATGGTGGAGATGGCCGACGCCGGCATCACCATGATCTGCGTGACGCACGAGATGGGCTTTGCCAAGGCCGTGGCTGACCGCGTGATCTTCATGGACCAGGGCCAGATCGTCGAGCAGAACAAACCCGCCGAGTTCTTCAACCACCCGCAGACCGACCGGGCGCAGGACTTTCTGTCGAAAATCCTGGGACACTGATAGTGACCCGGGCTGCGGCCTGCTGCGGCGCTACCATCGACGGATGAACCAGCGCAAAACCGAACTCGATCCACTGGCCATCGGCCTGTTGCTGGCGGGTTGCCTGCTGTGGGGTTTTCAGCAGGTGCTGATCAAGGCCACGCTGCTCGAGGTAGCACCGCTGTTTCAGGCTTCGCTGCGGGTGCTCGGTGCCACCCTCCTGCTGGGGCTGTGGTGCTTCTGGCGTCGTATTCCCCTCTTCAAGGCCGACGGCTCGCTGGCTGCGGGCCTGCTGGCCGGCGCGCTGTTTGCCGCTGAATTCACCTGCATTTACACCGGCATGCAGTACACCTCGGCCTCGCGGCTGACGGTGTTTTTGTACACATCCCCTTTTTGGGTGGCGCTGCTGGTGCCGCTGTGGGTGGGCGCCGAGCGCCTGCGCGGCCTCCAATGGCTGGGCTTGCTGGCGGCCTTTGCCGCCGTGCTTTTTGCGCTGCGCGAAGGCTTCCTTGCCGAGCACGGCGCCACGCTGCGTGGCGACTTGCTGGGCGTACTGGCCGGGCTGTTCTGGGGGCTGACCACGGTGGTGATACGGACCACGCGGCTGACGCAGATCAGCGCCGAAAAACTGCTGTTTTACCAACTCGCCGCCAGCGCTGTGCTGATGCCTCTGTTGTCGCTCGGTCTGGGTGAGGTCTGGCATTGGCAGTTCAGCGCCTTTGCCATCGGCTCGCTGCTGGTTCAGGCGGTGCTGGTGGCCTTTATCAGTTATCTGGTCTGGATGTGGATGCTGGGGCGTTACCCTGCGACTCGGGTGACGGTATTCGTCTTTTTCACACCGCTGTTTGCGCTGCTGTTGGGCGCACTGTGGCTGGACGAGCCGGTCACGCCCGGGCTGCTGCTGGCGCTGGCCATGGTGGCATTGGGCATCGTGCTGGTGAACCGGCCCAAAAATGTAGGACAGAGCGGCTGACTACACTGAGGCCCTCACGCCCTCTTGAAAACCGGCCGAGCAACCCCGCCCTTATGGAAATATTCATTCTCTCGATGCTGCTGGCCTTTGCCGCTTACCAGCTGAAGTCGCGCAGCGAGCGCCGCCGCATCCGCTTGCTCGGTGAGCATCTGGCTGATCACCAGATCGAAAAACTCATGCAGACCCTGACCGAAGGTTATGCCCGCGCATTGGGTGAAACAGATGCAGCCCGGCGTAGTTCCATCTGGCAGCTGCTCAGCGGCACCGAAGACAAGCTGTGCGCCCAAACCCGGCAGTTGGCGGAGGGTTTTGCCAAGGTGAGTGAAGCCCAGGCCCGCATGAACCGCCTGCCCTGGCCGCTGAGCGAAGCGGCTTCTTTGATTACCGGCAGCAGCTTTGACCTGCGTGCCGCCCTGAACATTCATGCCGCGGGCCTGACCCGGGCGGCGCACCCGGCTCCTGCCGAAGAAGACGGCCATCGCAAAGCACGCGCCTTCACGCTGAGCGCTGAGATGCTGTTGTTGCAGCACAGCTGCCACTGGTTTTGCAAATCCAAATCCGTGGCTTCGGCCCGCGTGCTGGTGCGTCACCAAACGCCTTATGCGCAGGTACTGGCCTCGGTGTCACCAGAGACGCGGCGCGCTTACCTCGACTTGCTTGGCGGTTTATAGTGGCCCCATCCCGGGCTGAAAGCAATATGCGCATCTGGACAAAACCCATCTCTGTTGAATCCATCACCGCGCTGTCTGCAGGCTGCGCCGTGTCGCACCTGGGCATGGAATTTTTAGAGGTGGGCGATGACTTCATCCGCGGCCGCGTCCCGGTGGACGAGCGCACGCGCCAGCCTTACGGCTTGTTGCACGGCGGTGTGTCTGTGGCGCTGGCCGAAACGCTGGGCTCGGTTGCGGCCGGCCACGTGGTGGCCGAAGGCCATACGGTGGTGGGCCTGGACATCAATGCCAACCACCTCAAGAGCGCGCGCAGTGGCTGGGTCACCGGCATCGCACGGCCGGTACACATAGGCCGCAGCACACAGGTTTGGCACATCGACATGCGCAACGACGACGGGGAGCTGGTCTGCGTGTCGCGTTTGACGATGGCGGTTCTGGCGCCGCGCTAAAACACCCCCGGTTTAAGGACTGTCTTGGTCCTGCCGCGCCAGCCGTGTGCTTTTCCAGTAAACATCGTCTCCGCCGTTCATGCGGTTGAGCACACGCGCCAGCACAAACAGCAAGTCGCTCAAGCGGTTGAGGTACTGGCGTGGCGTGTCTTTAAGCGCTTCGCTGCGCTCGAGCGCCACCACAGCGCGCTCGGCGCGGCGCGCCACCGTGCGGCACACATGGGCCAGCGCTGCGGCCCGGGTGCCGGCCGGCAAAATGAACTCTTGCAGCCGCGGCAGGCTGGCGTTGTATTTTTCCAGCGCCGTGTCCAGCGTGGCCACGGCCTCGGGCTTGAGCAGCTCAAAGCCGGGGATCGACAGCTCGCCGCCCAGGTTGAACAGCTGGTGCTGCACTTCCACCAGCAGCGCGCGCACCTCGCCGGGCATGTCTTCGCACAGCAGCACGCCGATGTTGGAGTTGAGCTCGTCCACGTCGCCCATGGCGTGCACGCGCAAGCTGTCCTTAGAGACGCGGGTGTTGTCGCCCAGGCCGGTGGTGCCGTTGTCGCCGGTGCGGGTGGCTATCTGGGTGAGTCGGTTGGACATAGGGCTCCAGGTGAGGAAAGGCGGTGAGTGGGCCGGGCGGCCCTGCGTTCAAGGGATTATTCCCGAGTTCGGCCCGACTTCCGGCCAAGGTTTAAACTGATCGTCCACGCTGGAGATACCCATGAACGCACCCCTGCCCGCCCATCTGCTGCCTGAAATTCAACAACGCGAAACCCCTGCCGCGCTGATTGACGCGCTCAAAGCGCGCTTTGCCGAGCGCTGCTCGACCGCGCTGGTGGTGCGCGAGCAGCATGGCCGCGACGAGTCGTCCTTTGCCCTGCCGCCGCCAGCCGCCGTGGTGTTTGCCGAAAGCACGGCCGACGTGGCCGAGGTGGTCAAGCTGGCCAGCCAGTTCAGCGTGCCGGTGATTCCGTTTGGCGTGGGCACTTCGCTGGAAGGGCATTTGCTGGCGGTGCAAGGCGGCATCAGCATCGACATGGGCCGCATGAACCGCGTGCTGAGCATCAATGCCGAAGACCTGACGGTGACCGTGCAGCCCGGCGTCACGCGCAAGCAGCTCAATGAAGAAGTCAAAAGCACCGGCCTGTTTTTCCCGATCGACCCGGGCGCTGATGCCACCCTGGGCGGCATGTGCGCCACGCGCGCCAGCGGCACCAATGCCGTGCGCTACGGCACCATGCGCGAAAACGTGCTGGCCCTCGAAGTGGTGACGGCCAGCGGCGAAATCATCCGCACCGGCACGCGCGCCAAAAAATCATCGGCCGGCTATGACCTGACGCGCCTGATGGTGGGCAGTGAAGGCACGTTGGGCGTGATCACCGAAGTCACCGTCAAGCTCTATCCCTTGCCCGAAGCGATTTCGGCGGCCATCTGCTCTTTTCCGAGCATTGAGGCGGCAGTGCGCACCACCATTGAAGTGATTCAACTGGGCGTGCCGATTGCGCGCGTGGAATTGATTGACGCCAACAGCGTGCGCATGGTCAACACCCATTCCAAACTCAGCCTGCGCGAAGAGCCCCTGCTGCTGATGGAGTTTCACGGTTCTCCCTCCAGCGTCAAGGAGCAGGCCGAGCTGGTGCAAGAGCTCGCCAGCGGCCACGGCGGCAATGCCTTTGAATGGGCCAGCACCCCCGAAGAGCGCACGCGTCTGTGGACGGCGCGGCACAACGCCTACTTTGCCGCGATGCAGTCGCGCCCGGGCTGCCGCGTCATCTCCACCGACACCTGCGTGCCGATCTCCCGCCTGGCCGATTGCCTGCTCGACTCGGTGGCCGAGGCTGACGCCAGCGGCATTCCTTACTTTTTAGTCGGCCACGTGGGCGACGGCAACTTTCACTTCGGTTACCTGATCGACCCGACACAGCCCAAAGAGCGTGAAGTGGCCGAGGAACTGAACAACAAACTGGTGGCGCGCGCGCTGCGCCTGGAAGGCACTTGCACCGGCGAGCACGGCGTGGGCCTGCACAAGATGGATTTTCTGGTGACCGAGACGGGCGATGGCGCCGTCGAGATGATGCGCACCATCAAGCGCGCGCTGGACCCGAAGAACATCATGAACCCGGGGAAGATCTTCACGATCTAAGCAAGGCGCACGGCGATCTGGCGAAAGCCGGCGCTCCCGTGGCGCTTTACTTGCCGCCGCGCAAGCGCTCAATCAAGCCGTTGAGCTCGTCCATAGAGGCGAACTGAATTGCCAGCTCGCCCACGTCTTCGCGCCGGCCGTTGCGTTTGACTTGCTTTTTCACGCGCACCTCGACCTCGGCCATCAGCAAATCGGCCAGCTCTTCTTCAACCCGGCGCGTGTCACGTGACTTTTCTTTGGACGCCTTTTGCGGCTTGAGTGAAAACTCGGCGCTGAGTTTTTTGACCAGGCCTTCGGCCTCGCGCACTGACATTTTTTTAGCGGCGATCTGGTTGGCCGCGGTGATCTGAGTGGCGCGGTCCAGCGAGAGCAAGGCGCGCGCATGGCCCATGTCCAGGTCGCCGGCCATCAGCATGGTCTGCACCGGGTCGGCCAGGTTCAAGAGGCGCAGCAGGTTGCTGGCCGCGCTGCGCGAGCGGCCCACGGCTTGCGCCGCCTGCTCGTGCGTCAGCCCGAATTCTTTGACCAGGCGCTGCAAGCCCTGGGCCTCTTCGAGCGGGTTGAGGTCTTCGCGCTGAATATTTTCAATCAAGGCCATGGCCGCCGCGGCCTCGTCGGGCACATCGCGCACCAGCACCGGCACGCTGTCCAGACCTGCCAGCTTGGCGGCACGGAAACGCCGCTCGCCGGCAATGATCTCGTACTTGCCATCGTTGGCGCCACTGCTCAGCCGGCGCACCAGAATCGGCTGCATGATGCCCTGCACCTTGATGGATTCGGCCAGCTCGTAGAGCGCTCCCTCGTCCATGCGCGTGCGCGGCTGGTACTGACCGGCCACCATGTCGACCAGGCGCAGCGATGCCGGCAGGCCCGGGCTGGCGGCATTGCTGTTTTCCAGGGCCTGGCTGGTTTCGCCCACAGTGGGGCCCAGCAGGGCTTGCAATCCGCGGCCCAGGCCTTTGGGTTTTTTGGTGACCATCTTGTTTTTCTTTCTTTGCTAAAAAATGGATGCCGGCGCTGCGGCCGGATGGTGGGTGCGCAGTGTTTGCAGCAGAGCCAGACCCTCAGGCCAGTCGCCCAAAGCGCTGTCGGCGTTGAGGTGACCGCGCTCACCGGCGTCTACCCAGCGCGAGCCCCAGGCATCAGCGAACTGGCGGGCGCGCTCGGCGCTGCAATAGGGGTCGTTGCGGCTGCCGACCAGCACACTGGCAAAGGGCAGGCGCTGCAAAGGCACCGGCGACCAGCTCGCTAAAACGGGACGCAAGGCCTCACGTTCAACATCGCCGGGCGCCACCAGCAAAGCCCCCTTCACAAGATGCGTGTTGCGCGAATGCGCGGCCCAAGCCGCCACCAAGAGGCAGCCCAGACTGTGTGCCACCAGCACGGCAGGCTCGTCCAAGCCCAGCAAGACTTCTTCGAGCCGGGCCGTCCAGTCTCCGCGCAAAGGGCGCAGCCAGTCATGCTGCTCGACGCGCTGAAAACCGTGCGCTGCTTCCCACCGGCTTTGCCAGTGCAAGGGGCCGCTGTTTTGCCAGCCCGGAAGTATCAATACGGCACAGGGGTTCATGGAAAAATCAAACGCTATTAATTAGGGAGCTGCAAAGCCATTAAATATAAGGCCTTCGGGGCCCGTCCTCACATGGCCTTGATGCGCTCAATCATCTCGCCGGCAAAGGTCACAAAGGCCTGCGCGCCCCTGGAGGCCGGGTCGAACACCACGCCTGGCACACCGTAACTGGGCGCTTCGGCCAGGCGCACATTGCGCGGAATAACGGTGTTGAAGACCTTGTCGCCAAAGTGCTGCTTGAGCTGATCGCTGACCTGCAATTGCAGGGTGATGCGCGGATCAAACATGACGCGCAAGAGCCCGATGATGGCCAGCTCTTTGTTCAGGTTGGCGTGCACCTGCTTGATGGTGTTGACCAAGTCGGTCAGTCCTTCGAGCGCGAAGTATTCGCACTGCATGGGCACGATGACGCCGTGCGCGCAGCACAGGCCATTGAGTGTGAGCATGGACAAGGAAGGCGGGCAATCGATCAGGACAAAGTCATATTGGTCGGCCACGGCCTCAATGGCCAGGCGCAGGCGTTTTTCACGGCGCTCGACCTCGACCAGCTCGACCTCGGCGCCGGCCAGTTCGCGGTTGGCCCCCAGCACGTGGTAGCCGCAACCGGCGTCCACCAGTTTCTGGCTGCTGACGCGCGCTTCGGCGATGGAGGCGGACTCCAGCAGCACGTCATAAACCGTGAGCTCCAACTGGCGCTTGTCCACGCCCGAGCCCATGGTGGCGTTGCCCTGCGGATCCAGGTCGATCATCAGCACGCGCTGGCCGAGCTGGGCTAGACCTGCCGCGAGATTGACGGTGGTGGTGGTCTTGCCCACCCCGCCCTTTTGGTTGGCAACGCAAAATATTTTAGCCATGGGTGCTTGCTCTAGGAATAAGGGGAATGCGCCGCCGTGAGGGCTTAACGCGACAAGGCCAGCTTGACGCCAAAGCCGATGAGGAAAATGCCGGCGCCTTTTTCAAGCAGCGCCGAAATGCGCGGGCTGGCACGCACACGCTCAGCCAGAAAGTGCGTCAGCAACACGGCGCCTAAGCCGTACAAAAATGTCAGGGCCGCGATGGTCAAGGCCATCACGCCAAAAGTGAGCAGGCCCTGGTGCCGGGCCGGGTCGATGAAAAGCGGGAAAAACGCCAGGTAAAAAACAATGGCCTTGGGGTTGAGTAAGGTGATCAGCAGCGTCTGGCGGAAATAGTGGCCGGTTTTCATTTTCAGCACGGGTGCGTCACCCGGTTTGGCCAGCAGCATTTTGGCGCCCAGCCAGGCCAGGTAGGCCGCGCCCAGCCACTGCACCAGGTGAAAAGCCGTGGGATAAGCGGCCATCAAAGCCGACACGCCAGCCACTGCCGCCCACAGCAGCACCTGGTCTCCGGCGATCACGCCTAAGGTCGCGCCCATGCCGCCGGCTATGCCGCCCTTGCCGGTCGAGGTGATCAGCGCCAGGTTGCCGGGCCCGGGAATGGCCAGAAAAACGACAATGGCAATAACAAAAGCGCCGTAGTCAGCGACGCCGGCGAGTGAGCCGAGCATGAAAATCCTTGTTTGAAGCCTTCAAGTTTACGACAGGCAACGGTCGCGCCCGGTCACCTGGTTTTTTGAAGCCAGATGATGCAGCGCTCAACCGCCAACCCGGGCACGGCCAGCGGTTCCACGTGAAACATAGCCACATCGGGCGGGAGCATGGCCAGCTCTTCGGCCGGATGCTTGCCCTTGAGGGCCATCCACACGCCGCTGGGTGACAGCGCTGCCTGCGACCAGCCGGTGAAGTCCGCCAGCGAGGCAAAGGCTCTGGAGCAGATCACATCAAAGGGCTGCGTGATGGTTTCCACGCGGGCGTGCAGTCCACTGAGATTCGGCAGTCCCAGCGCCAGCGCCACATGTTTGATAAAGGCGGCTTTTTTACCCACCGTGTCCACGCAAGTCACGGCCAGACCCGGGCAGCAAATGGCCAGCACCACGCCCGGCAGGCCGGCACCGGAGCCGACATCGAGCAGGCTGGGGGCGCTCAGGCCCCGGCCCTGCAAATGCTTTTGCAGCGGCGCGACTGCCGCCAGGCTGTCGAGCAAATGGTGTGTCAACATCTCGGCCGGGTCGCGCACGGCCGTCAAGTTGTAGACCTTGGTCCACTTGCCGATCAGGTTTTGGTAGTCGAGCAAGCCCTGGACTTGGGCGTCTGACAGGCTCACATGGAGCTCGGCCAGCCCGGCGCGAAGCACGGCCTCGGCATGGATGCTCACGCGTCAGCCTTGGCGGGTTGGGCCACGATGGGCTGGGCCACAGCGTTTTTCCAGAGGTTCTTTTTCAGGTGCACCAGCAGCAGGGAAATGGTGGCCGGCGTGATGCCCGAAATGCGCGAGGCCAGGCCCAAGGTTTCGGGGCGGTGCTTGGCCAGCTTTTGCCGTGCCTCGATACTCAGCGCCGAAACCTGCAAATAGTCCAGCTCGGCGGGTAACTTGAGGTTTTCATAGTGGGCGGCGCGCTCAACCTCGGTCTTTTGCAGGTCGATGTAGCCGGCGTACTTGGCCACGATCTCGATCTGCTCGATCACGGCGGCCAGCATGTCGACGGGCATATTGGTTTCACGTGAAACAGCCGGATTGGCCCCTGCGGCGTCACCGCCCAGAGCGGCCAACTCGGCGCTGGCAAAGCGCCCGCCGTCCAAAGACATGAGGCCGGCGTAGTCCACGTCCGGGCGTCTTAACAAGTCCAGCAGGTTGTATTCACGCTCAATGGCTTTGCCCAAAACGCGCTCAGCCTCGGCAGCGAGCAGGTTGTTCGGGTTGACCCAGAGCGAGCGCAGGCGCTCAGTTTCACGTGAAACAGCATCCCGCTTGCGGTTGAAGGCATCCCAGCGGGCGTCGTCCACCAGGCCGAGCTCGCGGCCTTTTTCGGTCAGACGGGCGTCAGCGTTGTCCTCGCGCAGCATCAGCCGGTACTCGGCCCGGCTGGTGAACATGCGGTAAGGCTCGGTCACGCCCTTGGTGATCAGGTCGTCCACCAACACGCCCAGGTAGGCTTGGTCGCGGCCGGGCAGCCAGGCCTCTTGACCGCGGCATTGCAGCGCCGCGTTGATGCCGGCAAACAGGCCCTGGGCCGCCGCCTCTTCATAGCCGGTGGTGCCGTTGATCTGGCCGGC
>JAIPDA010000029.1 GCA_021737905.1 Rhodoferax sp. | reverse complement strand
GGCGGCGTCAAACACAGGTGCGTTTTTAAGCCAGTCGAGCATGGCATCCGAAGACACATCCCAGGCCGCTGCACGCAGCAAGCTCATGATGCTCGCCGCAGCGCGGGTCGTTGACAGCTTCCATCCGGTCTCGTCGCGTACGGCCACCCCCAAGTTGGCCAGCATGGCGCGCACGCGGCGTGTGAGCAAGCGGTCTTGGGCCACCAGTGCCACCGGGCTCAAGCCTTGGCTCAGTCTGGCCAACACACAGGCCGTAGCACGCTGCGCCTCATCTTCTGCATCGCTGGCGGCTTGCAGCGCAGTTTGTCCCGGCGTGCCCGGCACCAGCAAGGGCAAGGACAGCGCCCGCTCACCCCAGCGGGCCTTGAGGCTGTCGCTCAAGGGGTCCGCCTGAAAACCATCGAGCACGACCAGCAACTCGGCTTCGGCCAAAAACAGCACATCGGTCGGGTAAGCCGAGGTGGACGCCCAGGCCAGGGCAATTTGGCCCACAGCGGACTCCAGCTTCAACAAGGGGGAATCCATGCCAGCGGCCAGCTGCGGCGCCAGTTTTTGACCCCAAGCGGCACGCTCCTCAGGCGGCCAGGCAGCCGCCAGACGGGCCAGCGACCAGGCGGCCTCGACCAGCCGCCCCGCCAACATCTCCTTGTGTGCACCCATACCGGCCTGCGTCAGCAAACCAGCGGCAGTCAGCCAGTCGCACGCCGTGTCCATGGTCAACTCGCCTGGGGCAGGCGCCAGCGGCCCGGCCAAGGGCATCTGCAGGTTATTGGCCCAGTTCATGGTGGTCTCAAAACGTGGCACGAAAGCAGCTTCGCCCTGCGCGGCCCAGGCCAGTCGGGCCTGGGGCATCAACTGGGCATAAGGCACCAGCACCACACAAGCGCTGGGATGAAGCCCCCGGGCGGCGATCTCCTGACGTATCAAGCCCATCACCCTTCGCCAGTTGATGTCAATGAAGTGCAGGTTGCTCATGGGGTGGAATTGCCGTGCTCTGTAGGACGCTGATGGAAGAACCTGTGCGGGGGCGGACCGGCCAAGGTGCCGGCTTTCTGCCACAATGACAGCAACTTTAGCCGTATCTTGAACTACTTCTCAAGGAGCCTTCATGGCCAGCGATCTGATCAAACACACCACCGACGCCACATTTGACGCGGATGTCCTGAAATCAAGCACACCGGTGCTGGTGGACTACTGGGCAGAATGGTGTGGGCCGTGCAAGATGATTGCACCGATTCTCGACGAAGTGGCAGCCGGTTACGTAGGCAAACTTCAGATTGCCAAGATGAACGTCGACGAAAACCGAGACGTGCCGGCCAAATTCGGCATCCGCGGCATTCCCACCCTGATGATCTTCAAAGATGGTGAGCTTGCGGCCACCAAAGTCGGCGCCTTGAGCAAGGCCCAATTGACCGAATTCATCAACCAGCAACTGGCCTGAGACTCCTGCTCCAAGCCCAGCGCTTCCAAGCTGGGCCTGGCCACCCTGTGGGGCCTGGCACTGACCCGGGCGCCCTGCTTTGCCGAAACCCTGGTTTTTCCTGTCATAATTTGCCAAAGAGCTCTTGGTTACCCCCTGAGAGCATTTGAATACCGGCCTTGACCAGCCGGCTTAGAGTCACTCAAAGCCCATCGCCGGCTGGCTCGTCTTTTCATCCCCCCCGGTTTTTTTCAGTTGAACACCACTTTGCAGGTGTTCCATTCACGCAGGTAACCCCATGCACTTAAACGAACTCAAGGCACTGCATGTGTCTGAAGTCCTCAAGCAAGCCGAAGCACTTGAGATCGAAAACGTCGGCCGCATGCGCAAGCAGGAGCTGATGTTTGCCATCATCAAAAAGCGCGCCAAGACCGGCGAGACCATCGTCGCTGACGGTGTGCTGGAAGTGCTGCCCGACGGCTTCGGCTTTTTGCGTGCACCGGACTCAAGCTACACCGCCTCGACCGACGACATCTACATCAGCCCCAGCCAGATCCGCCGCTTTAACCTGCACACCGGCGACATGATCGAAGGCGAAGTGCGCACGCCCAAAGATGGCGAGCGCTACTTTGCGCTGAACAAGCTCGACAAGATCAACGACGGCGCACCGGAAGACAACAAGCACAAGGTGATGTTCGAGAACTTGACCCCGCTGTTTCCGCGCGAGCAGTACAAGCTCGAACGCGAGATGAAGGGCGAAGAGAACCTGACCAGCCGGATCATCGACATCATTGCCCCGATCGGTAAAGGCCAGCGCGCCTTGCTGGTGGCGCCGCCCAAGTCCGGCAAGACCGTGATGATGCAAAACATCGCCCACGCCATCACCGCCAACTACCCCGACTCGGTGATGATGGTGCTGCTGGTGGACGAGCGCCCTGAAGAAGTGACCGAAATGCAGCGCAGCGTGCGCGGCGAAGTGATCTCTTCGACCTTTGACGAGCCGGCCGCTCGCCACGTGCATGTGGCCGAGATGGTGATTGAGCGCGCCAAGCGCCTGGTCGAACTCGGTAAAGACGTGGTGATATTGCTCGACTCGATCACCCGCCTGGCCCGCGCCTACAACAACGTCTTGCCGTCATCCGGCAAGGTGCTGACCGGCGGTGTGGACGCCAACGCCCTGCAGCGCCCCAAGCGTTTTTTCGGTGCGGCCCGCAAAATCGAAGAAGGCGGCAGCCTGACCATCATCGGCACCGCGCTGATCGACACCGGCAGCCGCATGGACGAGGTGATCTTTGAGGAATTCAAGGGCACCGGCAACTGCGAGATTCACCTGGACCGCCGCCTCTACGAAAAGCGCGTGTTCCCGGCCATCAACCTCAACCGCAGCGGCACCCGCAAGGAAGAGCTGCTGCTGTCCCCAGAGATATTGCAAAAGTCGCGAATTTTGCGCCAGTTCATGTACAACATGGACGAGATCGAGTCGATGGAGCTCATGCTGAAAAACATGAAAGCCACCAAGAACAACCATGAGTTCTTTGACATGATGCGAAGAGGTGGATAGCCCCCACGCTTTTTCACTTCGTGTCAAAGCTGCCCCCCTAGGGGGAGCTGCGCCTGATGATTGTTGGCCCCCACGCTTTTCACTTCGTGTAAAAGCTGCCCCCCTGGGGGGCGCTGCGCCTGCGGACCGGCTAAGCCGGATCCGCGGCCCCGGCTGAAAAAGAGGCTTGTTACCGTGGCATAATGCGCGGTTAAGCGGAAAGTGTCCAGGAATGGCCTGTATGGCTCCCGCAACGATTAAGGAACAGAGAAATGAAAGACGGCATTCACCCTAATTACCGCGAAGTTTGCTTTTTGGACTTGTCCAACAACTTCAAGTTCGTCACGCGTTCTTGCGTCAACACCAAAGAGATGGTGAAGATGGACGACGGTCGCGAGTTGCCTCTGTACAAGCTGGACACTTCCAGCGAATCGCACCCTTTTTACACCGGCACGCAAAAATCCGTGGACAACATGGGTGGCCGTGTCGAGAAGTTCCGCAACCGCTTCGGCAAAACTGCCGCCAAGTAAGCTGCGAAGAATTTCGAGTCGATACCAAAAGCAGCCTGAGGTTCAGGCTGCTTTTTTTTCGCCCAACAGGCACGGTTATCCGTCATCATTCAGGCTTACTTCCAGAACCCTCTGACCTGCCGCTTTTGCTTTGAACCTGCCCTCCCCCGCCATCATTGCCCAGTCTGCGGTTCGCAGGCTGCCGCGCCTTGCGCTTGTGTTGTTTGGCGTGGCTTATGTGCTGCCCGGTTTTGTCGGTCGTGGCCCTTGGAAGAGCGCTGACATCACCGCTTTCGGCGTGATGCAAGAGCTCGCGCAAACCGGCAGCGGCTGGTTGCAACCCAGCCTGATGGGGCAAACCGCGGGCCTGGACGGGCTGCTGCCTTATTGGCTGGGGGCTGCGGCGATCTGGCTGCTGCCTTTTCTGGACCCGGCTCTGGCCGCACGCCTGCCCTATGTGGCGCTGCTGGCGTTGACGCTGCTGGGAACCTGGTACGCGGTTTACTACCTCACCCGCAGCCCGCAAGCCCAACCCGTGGCCTTTGCATTTGGCGGCGAAGCCAAACCCACTGACTACGCCAGAGCCATCGCAGACGCCGGCCTGTTGGCGCTGTTGGCTTGTCTGGGTCTGGCGCAGTTGTCGCACGAAACAACAGCCGGCATGGCCCAACTCAGCTTTGCCACGCTGATGTTTTACAGCGTGGCAGCCAGCCCTTACCGCAGCCCCTGGCGGGTGCTGGGGCCGGCATCCGCCTTTGTCACCGGCATTGTGGGGCTCTCGCTGAGCGGTGCACCCGCGGTGGCAAGCTTACTAGGGCTGGGCTGCGTTGTGGTCGAGTGGTCACACAGCCGCTGGGGCGGTGTGACTGAAGACCATGCGCCCGGCAGCCAGGGCGTGCAGGCAGACCCCCGGGGCTGGATGCTCTTGATCACCCTGGCCACCGCAGGCGCAGCGGCCCTGGCTTATGCGCTGGACCAGTGGGCCTGGCGCGTCAACTTCAACGCCCTGAACCCCAGCCGGGCCAGCACGGAGTGGGGCCGGATTTTGCGCTTGTTTTTATGGTTCCCATGGCCGGCCTGGCCTCTGGCTTTGTGGACCTTGTACCGCTGGCGCCTGCAACTTGCCAGCCGCCACGTGGCGCTGCCTCTTTGGTTTGCGGCGGTCGCTATAGGAGCCACCGTGTTGACCAGCGCATTTGAGCGCGCCCTGCTGCTGGGTCTGCCGCCGCTGGCGGCGCTGGCGGCCTTTGCGCTGCCCACACTCAGACGCAGCGTGGCCTCGCTGATCGATTGGTTCACTCTGCTGTTTTTCACCTCGTGCGCGATCATCATCTGGCTGATCTGGGTGGCCATGCAAACCGGTGTCCCCCGGCCCATGGCGAACAATGTGGCCAAGCTGGCCCCGGGCTTTGAGCCCAGCTTCTCGGCCCTGGCCTTTGTGCTGGCACTGGCCGGTACCCTGGCCTGGGCCTGGCTGGTGAAATGGCGCACCGGCCAGCAACGTGCTGCCATCTGGAAATCTCTGATATTGCCGGCCGGGGGCGCCACGCTGTGCTGGCTGCTATTGATGACTTTATGGCTGCCGGTGCTGGACTATGCGCGCAGCTATCTGCCGATGGCCCAGCAAGTCGCCAGACAAGTCAATCGGCACACCTGCGTTTCGGTGCTGGGCTTGAACTCCGCCCAGATCGCAGCGCTGCGCTACCACAGCAAGCTTGATTTACGACCCGTCGCACAAAGCCAGAACTGCCCTTACATGGTGGTTGACAGCGGCTCCCTGGCGATGATGAAACAGCGCTTTCCTGAAAACGAATGGCAGCGCTTGATCATGGTTCGACGGCCCATGGACCGCAGCGAAAACGTGGTGGTGTTTCGCCGCCTGATGCCTGGCGCGTGAAAGAACTCAAGCTCATCTTGCGCCATGCCGGCACCGTGCTGCTGGGGCAACTGGCAGTGATGGCCTTCGGGGTGGCAGACACCGTGATTGCGGGGCGCTACAGTGACACGGCGCTGGCTGCGCTGTCGGTTGGCTCGGCCATCTACATCAGTGTTTATGTCGGTTTGATCGGAGTGATTCAGGCGCTTTTGCCCATCTGGGCGCAGATGCGCGGCGCCCAACAGCATCACGCGCTGGGCCGGTCCATCCGCCAGAGCCTTTACCTGAGCGCGCTGTTGAGTTGTGCCGGCATGGCTGTTTTGCTGCTGCCCGGCCGCTTGCTGCAGTGGGCCGACATACCGCCAGACATGCAAGCAGAGGTGCGCGCTTATCTGGCTGTGCTGGCTCTGGCCTTTGCGCCCTCTCTTTTGTTCAGGCAGTTCAGCACGCTCAACCAGTCACTGGGCAAACCGGTGCTGGTCACCTGGCTGCAAGTCGGCGCGCTGGTTGTGAAAATTCCGCTGTCGATCTGGTTTGTTGCCGGCGGTGCAGGCCTGGCGCCCCAGGGTGCTGTGGGTTGCGCATGGGCCACGCTGGTAGTCAACTATTTCTTGCTGTTGATGGCAGTGCTGCTCTTGCGCAGCAACCCGATTTACCGGCCTTACCGGATCTGGGCCCCCATGGAAAAGCCCGACTGGCGGCAGATTGCCAGCTTCGCAAGACTGGGCCTGCCGGCCGGTATGTCTTACATGGTCGAGGTGACCTCCTTCACACTGATGGCGCTTTTCATTGCCCGGCAGGGCACAGTAGCTGCAGCCAGCCACCAGATTGCCGCCAGCCTGGCTGCACTGCTTTACATGGTTCCCTTGTCGCTGGCAATCGCCAGCAGCGCCCGCGTGTCTTACTGGATAGGCGCCGGCGAGCCGTCACTGGCCAGGCGCGTTGTCGGTATGTCCCTTGGCCTGTCGGCACTCAGCGCCACGGCATTGGCACTATTGTTGTGGCTTCTCAGCCAGCAGATTCCGGCCTGGTTTTCACGTAACCCAGAAGTGGTGATTGCGGCGTCCTCGCTGCTGGGCTGGGTGGCGCTCTACCATCTGGCCGACTCAGTGCAGGCCTTGTGCGCCTTTTTGCTGCGCTGCTACCGCATCACACTGGTGCCCCTGCTGATCTACGGGGTCCTGCTGTGGGGTGTGGGCTTGGCCGGCGGCTATTTCCTGGCCTATGGCGGCAGCGCCAGCTTGCCTGCGGCGCCCAACCCGGCCAGCTTCTGGTCTGCG
Source organism: Rhodoferax sp. (assembly GCA_021737905.1). Lineage (GTDB taxonomy): Bacteria > Pseudomonadota > Gammaproteobacteria > Burkholderiales > Burkholderiaceae_C > Polaromonas. Next base: position 7,629 of record JAIPDA010000029.1, on the reverse strand, counting down.
GCAACACTGGCCCTGGCGGCTGTAGCGCTGAGCTTTTTGGCCCTTTTGTGGCGAGCCTTGCAAGCCCCTCGGGATAGCGCGACAAGTCCCTGAAGCGGATGGCGCCCGGGCGCACCACGGCCAGCCCTATGGCTTAGCACTGAAAAATATGACAATATCCAAATGTCACACAACTGTCATGTTGCCAACCTAAAGTCCGTTTTGTCTTTTCACAACCGCAACGAGGACTTTTTATGAACTTCAAACGCACAATGCTTAAAACGGTTGCCGCAACCGTCTTTACCTGCATCGCCATGGGCTCAGCAATGGCCGCCGACATCACCGGCGCCGGCGCTACTTTCCCTTTCCCCATCTATTCCAAGTGGGCTGAAGGCTACAAAGCCGCTACCGGTACCGGCATGAACTACCAGTCCATCGGTTCGTCCGGCGGCATCAAGCAAATTCGCGCCAAGACCGTGACTTTCGGCGCGACCGACGCCCCTGTGCCCGGCGCCGATCTGGACAAAGACGGCATGGTTCAATTCCCGGCCATCATCGGCGGCACCGTGCCTGTGCTCAACCTCGATGGTTTCAAGCCCGGTGAGTTGCGCATCTCCGGCCCCGTGCTGGCTGAAGTTTTCATGGGCACCATTTCCAAATGGAATGACGCCAAACTGGCCGCCCTGAACCCCGGCAAAAACCTGCCCGACGTGGCTATCACCGTGGTGCACCGCGCTGATGGTTCCGGCACCACCTTCAACTTCACCGACTACCTGAGCGCTATGAGCAAAGATTGGGCTGACAAAGTCGGCAAGAACGCTGCGGTCAAATGGCCTGCAGCTTCGTCGGTCGGCGGCAAGGGCAACGAAGGTGTTGCAGCCAACGTTAACCGTATCAAAGGCTCGGTCGGCTACGTTGAGTACGCCTACGTCAAGAAAAACAAGATGAACTTCATGCAACTGCAAAATGCCGATGGCAAATTTGTGGCACCCGATGACAAGACATTTGCTGCGGCGGCTGCCGGCGCTGACTGGTTCAGCGTCCCAGGTATGGGCGTGTCCATGGTGAACGCCAAGGGTGCTACAGCCTGGCCCATCAGCACAGCGTCGTTCATCCTGATGTACAAGCAACCCGGCGACAAAGCAGCTTCTAATGAAGCACTGAAGTTCTTTGACTGGGCCTTCAAAAATGGCGCCAAGATGGCTGATGAACTGGACTACGTCGCTCTGCCTAACAGCCTGACTGATCAGATCCGCAGCAGAGTCTGGTCACAAATCCAGAAGTAAATTCTGCAAATACCCGCCGTGGGCCTGCAACGCGCAGGCCCACGGTTTTTTTAGATTCAGCAAAATGGCCAGGGTAATGTCATGAGCATGGAAGCCAGTATGAATTCATCAAGCGCACAGAATGAATCTGTGAAGACCGAATCCAGCCAGATGGACATGGTGGTTATCGCCAAGCGGCAAAGATTTCAAGACATCGTCTTCCACCGGCTCACGCAAACTTTCTCGCTGATGGTATTGCTGGCTCTGACTGGCATCATTGTTTCGCTGTTCATCAATGCCTGGCCTGCATTTCAAAAATTTGGTATCAACTTTATATGGCGTGTCGAATGGGACATCGTCAACGAAGAGTTCGGTGCGGCCATCTCCATCGTCGGCACGCTGGCCAGTGCCGGCATCGCTATGCTCATCGCCGTTCCTCTGGCATTTGGAATTGCGGTTTTCCTGACAGAAACTTGCCCCACCTGGTTACGCCGTCCGCTGGGAACCGCCATTGAGTTATTAGCCGCTGTACCCTCCATCATTTATGGCATGTTCGGTCTGTTTGTCTTTGCCCCACTTTTTGCCGACTACATGCAAGTGCCTCTGCAAAAAATCCTGGGCGGTATGCCTTTGGTCGGTTTTTTATTTGGTGGTTCGACCAACGGCATGGGTATCTTGGCAGCCGGCATTGTGCTGGCCTTTATGGTGCTGCCCTTCATTGCAGCGGTGATGCGCGACGTTTTCGAAATCACACCCCCCATCCTGCGGGAATCGGCATACGGCTTGGGTTGCACCACCTGGGAGGTCATTCGCAATGTCGTTTTGCCTTACACGCAAAAGGGTGTGATCGGCGGCATCATGCTGGGCCTGGGTCGTGCACTGGGCGAAACCATGGCGGTCACCTTCGTCATCGGCAATGCCAACAGAATGCCGACTTCTTTGTTCTCACCCGGCACATCTATCGCATCCACCCTGGCCAATGAATTTGGTGAGGCGGCTGAATTTCACATCGCCACTTTGTTTGCTTTGGCTTTCCTGCTGTTTGCGATCACTTTTGTGGTGCTGGCCATGGCCAAAGTGTTGATTAACCGCACTGAAAAAGCCAAAGGGGTTTGACATGTTGACCAATTTCAATCAACAACTTTACGCCCGCCGTCGCCGTGCCAATACACAGGGACTTTTTCTGTCCATGTGCTCTATGGCACTGGGCTTGACCGTGCTGCTGTGGATTTTGTTTGTGCTTTTTTCGAACGGCCTGGCCGCGCTGGACTGGAACATATTGACCAAAGACACGCCGGCACCTGGCTCTGAGGGCGGCGGGCTGCGAAATGCCATCATTGGCAGCCTGATGATGGTGGGCTTGGCAGTTTTGGTGTCAACGCCTGTGGGTATTCTGGCGGGGGTCTACCTGACGGAGTATGGCGACCAGAGCAAAACCGCAGAGCTGACCCGCTTTGTCACCGACATCATGCTGTCGGCCCCCTCCATCGTTCTGGGGCTTTTTGTGTACGCCATCGCGGTGGCCACTTTTGGGCGCTTTTCAGGTTATGCAGGCAGTCTGGCCTTGTCGCTGATCGCTATTCCGGTGGTCATGCGCACCACCGAAAACATGCTCAGGCTGGTGCCCGGTAGTCTTCGCGAGGCCGCCTTTGCACTTGGCGCCCCACGTTGGAAGGTTTCTACCCTGGTCACGCTGCGGGCGGCCAAAAGCGGTGTTATCACGGGCTTGCTGCTTGCTGTTGCCCGCATCAGCGGTGAAACCGCACCTCTTTTGTTCACGGCCTTGAACAACCAGTTCTACAACACAGACATGAGCAGGCCCATGGCCAATTTGCCGGTGGTGATTTTTCAGTTTGCCATGAGCCCTTACGATAACTGGATACGTCTGGCTTGGGGCGGCGCTCTGCTTGTCACCTTGGCCGTACTGGTTCTGAACATCCTGGCGCGGGTTTTCTTCCGTGAAAAGGTAAGCGCTTAAAACTGCCAAGCTGCCGACTTGACCCATTTCAAACATCGACTGACTGAACACCAACCGGACCGACAAAATGCCTGAAACCCTCACAGAACTAAAGAACGCGATCGAGGTGCGCAATCTCGACTTTTATTACGGCAACTTCCGCGGACTGAAAGAAGTCACCATGAACATTGCGGAGCGTAAAGTCACGGCATTCATCGGGCCCTCAGGCTGCGGAAAGTCGACTTTGCTGCGAACACTCAACCGCATGTACAGCCTGTACCCAGGCCAGCGGGCTGAAGGTGAGATCAACTTTTACGGCACCAACATCCTGGACGCAAAGCAGGACCTGAACCTGCTGCGCGCGCGTATCGGCATGGTGTTCCAAAAGCCAACGCCTTTCCCTATGACTATTTATGAAAACATTGCTTTTGGTGTTCGTCTCTACGAAAGCATGAACAAAGTCGACATGGATGAGCGTGTCGAATGGGCTTTGACCAAGGCCGCATTGTGGAACGAGGTCAAAGACAAACTGGGTCAAAACGGCCTCTCCTTGTCTGGCGGTCAGCAACAGCGTCTTTGCATTGCTCGCAGCGTGGCCGTCAAACCATCGGTGTTATTGCTTGATGAGCCAACCTCCGCGCTGGACCCGATTTCTACCGGCAAGGTAGAAGAGCTGATCAATGAGCTCAAAAAAGATTACACAATTGCCATCGTGACTCACAATATGCAGCAGGCTGCCCGATGCAGCGACTTCACTGCCTACATGTACCTGGGTGAACTGATTGAGTTTGGTGCAACCGAGCAGATATTCTTCAAGCCAAAACGTACAGAAACAGAAGACTACATCACAGGAAGGTTTGGTTAATCATGAGCGACAAACACATCTCCAGCCAGTTCGACACAGAGCTGAACTCCATCTCAACCCATGTCCTGGAGATGGGCGGACTGGTTGAAGCGCAGCTGCACCAAGCCATTTATGCACTGGTGCATCTGAGTTTGGAAACAGCAGAACAGGTACTTGAAAAAGAAGCTGTTATCAACCAGATGGAGATGAGCATTGACCACGAGATCATCTCCACCATTGGACGGCGCCAACCGACTGCACGTGACTTGCGCTTTCTGATGGCGATTTCACGCACCACCCAAAATCTGGAGCGCGCAGGTGATGAAATAGCCCGCATTGCACGCATGGTCAAATCCATCATACAAAACGGCACGCCTCGCAATTTGCCCAGCTCAGAGTTGCGCGTGGCTTCTGACCTGGCCGCTGCCCTGCTGCGCAAAACGCTTGACTCGTTTGCTCGCCTTGACACCACCATGGCCGTGGCCATCATCAAGCAGGACAACGAAATCGATGACGAATACAACGGTTTTTTGCGTAAGCTGATCACTTACATGATGGAAGATCCACGCACCATTTCGCCCAGCCTTGACTTGCTTTTCCTCGCGAAGTCGATTGAGCGCGTTGGCGATCACGCGAAAAACATTGCAGAACAAATTATTTTCATCGTCAAAGGCGAGGATGTGCGTCACACGCCAATGAGCCAAGTGGAGTCCGTCGTCAAATGAGAAAATTGCCCAGAGTTCTGGTGGTGGAGGACGAACCCTCTATCGCTGAGCTGATCGCTGTGAACCTGCGGCATAACGGCTTTTCGCCAACCGTTGTTTATGATGGCTCTGCCGCCCAGCGGGAAGTCGATGCTGTATTGCCGGATCTGATACTGCTGGACTGGATGCTTCCTGGTGAGAGCGGCGCTTCACTGGCAAGACAATGGCGTAAAAACGACCGTACTAAATCTGTACCCATCATCATGCTGACAGCCCGCAGCGATGAGTCTGACAAAATTCAAGGTCTTGATGCCGGTGCTGATGACTACATCACCAAACCCTTTTCAACGCAAGAAATGCTTGCACGAATCAGGGCGCTCATGCGCAGACGCGCGCCCGAAACGATCAAAGATTCGGTACAGGTGGGAGAACTGATACTGGATGCCAGCACCTACCGGGTTTCATTCCAGTCTCATGAACTCAAAATCGGACCGACAGAGTTCAAGCTTTTGCACTACCTGATGAAGCATGCTGAGCGGGTACACAGCCGCAGCACTTTGCTCGACAAGGTGTGGGGAGATCATGTGTTTATTGAAGAGCGCACTGTGGATGTCCATGTCAAGCGACTTCGCGAATCCCTCGGTGACGCATCCTGCATGGTGGAAACCGTCAGAGGAGCAGGTTATCGGTTGACTGTTCAGGGCAAGCCAGTCATGGCGGCATGACGCGACGCCCGATTGAACTGCTGGGCCTCGTCACCCTGGGCGCTGCCTGGGGTCTTTTCGAAGGCTCTCCGGGTTTAACTTTTGCCGGCGCGGCATGTGGCGCAGTTGTTTGGAGCGCCTGGGATGCAGTGCGCGCAGCCCGTCTGCTGACTTGGCTGAACAACTTTGATTTATCGAGCTCTCCGCGACTCAACGGCTTATGGTTAGAAATGTATGACCGAAGCAGGAAGGTTTTCAAAAAACTAGAAAAGCAACGGCTGTCAAGTGACATCAGGCTGTCTAACTTTCTGGCCGCAATTCAAGCATCGCCCAACGGCGTCGTGCTGCTCGATGATTCAGGTCGGATTGAATGGGTTAACCTGACCGCAGCCAATCAATTGGGTGTTGATCCCCAACGCGACATCGGCCAGTATGTACAAAACCTGGTGCGATCCCCTGTTTTTTCTGCCTACCTTGCCAATGCGGACTTCAGCGCTGAAATCCAGATCAACGGCGTGCGGGCAAGTGCAACGCATCCATCACGCATATCCATTCAAATTCACCCATATGGAAGCAGTCGCAAACTGATGCTCACCCGTGATGTGACTGCAGTAGAACTGGCAGAGGCAATGCGCAAAGATTTTGTGGCCAATGTCTCGCACGAAATTCGCACACCCTTGACTGTTCTGAGCGGATTTGTCGAAACACTGCAAACACTGCCTATTCAAGAGCCCGAGCGCAATGTCTATCTCGGTTTGATGAGTCAGCAAGCTCTGCGTATGCAAAGTTTGGTGAGTGATTTGCTAACGCTGTCTCGCCTCGAGGGCAGTCCGGCACCCGGCCAGGGCGAGTGGCTAGATTGCCAGGACTTACTCGCCCAAGCCCTGCAAGAAGCCAAAGGCTTGTCACAAGCGATCTCCCATCCGCCTCACGACATCCGCAGCATTGAAGGGCCAAGCTTTCTGGTGGCGGGAGCGCGATCAGAGCTGCTGAGTGCTTTGTCTAACCTGTTGAGCAATGCTGTACGTTACACGCCAGATGGCGGCGTAATTTGTGCTGGATGGCGCCTCAAGGATGGTAGTGCTGAATTTTTTGTTGAAGACAGCGGACCGGGTATTGCAGCGGAACACTTGCCACGCCTGACAGAGCGTTTTTACCGCGTAGACCGCAGCCGTTCGCGTGAAACCGGCGGCACAGGTTTGGGCCTGGCCATCGTGAAACACGTTGTGCAGCGCCATGGGGGACAACTTGAAATTCAAAGTACGCTGGGCAAGGGCTCATGTTTTTCAATCTTGCTACCGTCCTCCAGAGTCCGCTCAGAAAATACAGATGTAGCCACAGTGGCAGCTACAGACCTTAGTGCCGTTTAAGCGCTGCCCTGTAACCCTTGAATGGCAGAGCACTAGGTAAATAGGGCTGGCCGTAAAAATACTGACATCACTTAAGCCCCACTGAAAGCGCTGCCCACGTATCACGATCAGCTAGATGACCTTGCCGGCACAAGGTAGGCCTGAAACAATTTACCTGCTGCTTCCCAACTGAAATCCATAGCCCGCTCGCGTGCTTGCCAGCGTGGAACCAGGAGTGCGTCCGTAAATGCCTGCTTCAAGTCTTCATGCAGCACTCCGCCTTTGGCACCCTCAGAGGCATTGAGTACTTCCAGCGGGCCATCCACCGGATAAGCCGCCACCGGCGTTCCGCAAGCCATGGCTTCAAGCATGACCAAGCCAAAGGTTTCCGATCGACTGGGGAAAACAAACACATCGGCTGCCGCATAAACCAGGGCGAGTTCATCACGTGGCAACAAACCCAGCCAGCGCACACCCGGGTAACGCGACTTCAGAGCCTCTTCTAACGGACCCACACCGCAAACCACTTTGGTGCCAGGCGTCTCCATCTCAAGAAAAGCTTTGATGTTCTTTTCGTAAGAAACACGGCCCACAAAAAGTGAAACAGGTCGTTCAATTTTGTCTAAGGGCGGATAGATTCTGGCGCTGCCATGAAAGCGGAACAAATCGGTATCCACACCATGCGTCCACCCCCGCAAATTTTTAAATCCGCGAGCACGAAGCATCTCCAGAACACCTTGGGTAGGAACCATGATGCCGGCTGAATGCTTGTGAAAGTGTCTGAACAAGGCATATCCCATCCACAGCGGCACATGCAAGGCCGCTTT
>JAIPDA010000028.1 GCA_021737905.1 Rhodoferax sp. | reverse complement strand
TGTCTGGCTCGGCGTTGAACACCACCCGGCCCTGCGCAGGCACGGTCCGCAGCAAATGATGAAACTGCCGCTCGATCACCGCCAGATTGTCAAAAATGTCCGCGTGGTCAAACTCCAGGTTGTTCAAAATCGCCGTGCGCGGGCGGTAGTGCACGAACTTGCTGCGCTTGTCGAAAAATGCGGTGTCGTACTCGTCGGCTTCGATGACAAAGCAGCGGCCCTGACCTAGTCTTGCAGAGACGCCAAAATTCAGTGGCACGCCGCCGATCAGAAAGCCCTGTTGCAGGCCGGCCTGCTCCAGAATCCAGGACAGCATGGCCGTTGTTGTGGTCTTGCCGTGGGTGCCGGCGACGGCCAGCACATGGCGGCCCTGCAGCACGTGCTCGGCCAGCCACTGTGGGCCGCTGGTGTAGGGCAGCCCCTGGTCCAGGATGGCCTCCATCAGCGGGTAACGCGGGCGGCCATCGGGCAGACGCGCCCGTGAAACCACATTGCCCACGACGAACATATCGGGCGCAAAGCCGGCTTGGTTCAAGATCGCGGCGTCATAGCCTTCGGTCAAGTCAATGCCCAACTGACGCAGTTGATCGCTCATGGGCGGGTATACGCCGGTGTCGCAACCGGTGACCCGGTGGCCGGCCTCACGCGCCAAGGCCGCTAAGCCACCCATGAAGCTGCCGCAGATTCCTAATATATGTATGTGCATGCAGCATTTTAGGCAGCCCAGGGATGCAAAAATGCAGCTATGCACGACTTTGAACCCCACAGTCTGAAGGAGCAGATCGCCGCTGCCGCTGCCGCCATGGTGGTGGAGGAGGGGCTGGAGTACGGGCCTGCCAAGCGCCGCGCGCTCAAGCAGCTGGGCTTGCCGGCCCGCACCGCTTTACCTGATAACGACCTGGTGGAAGCTGCTGTGCGCGAGTACATCGCGCTGTTTTGCGCGGACACGCAGCCCGCCGAGTTGGCCGCGCTGCGCCAACTGGCGCTGCTCTGGATGCAGCGTATGGCCGAATTCAGGCCGTTTTTAGGCGGCGCGGTCTGGCGCGGCACGGCTACGCGTTTGTCCGATATCTACATCCAGCTGTTTTGCGATGACCCCACGTCAGCTGAGATCGCGTTGATCGAGCACCAGGTGGATTACGAAGCGCGTACAGTCACCGGTTTCACGGGCGAGAGTGTCGAGGCGCTGAGCATCCGCAGCCTGTGCAAGCCTTTGCAAGAGACCGTCGGCGTGCACCTGATGGTGTATGACCACGATGATTTGCGCGGCGCGCTGCGACCGGACGCCCGGGGCCTGTCACCGCGCGGCGACCTGGCTGCGGTGGCTGGTTTGCTGGCGGCTGCAGATTGAGCGAAATCCGGCCCCGCTGTCTTGGGTCATTTATAAACACCGTTTTTTAATTCAGGAACCCGTATGAGCTCACGCAGAAAAATCTTGTACGCCGGAGCGGCGCTGAGTGCCGGTTTGGCCGGGGCCGGGGCGTTCTGGTGGCAGTCGGGTCGCCAGGCCATGAGCTCCGCGGCGCTGGCGGCAGACCCTTTTTGGGGGCTGGCGCTGGAGACGCCTGACGGTGCGCCTTTCAAAATCAGCAGCCTGGCAGGCCAGCCCCTGCTGCTCAATTTCTGGGCTACATGGTGCCCGCCCTGCGTGGAGGAATTGCCTTTGCTCAACCGTTTTCACCTGGCGCAGCTGTCGCGTGGCTGGCGCGTGCTGGGCCTGGCGGTCGATCAGCCCAGCGCCGTGCGGGCCTGGCTGGCCAAATCGCCGCTGGACTTTCCTGTCGCCATGGCCGGCCTGGGCGGCACCGAGCTGAGCAAAAGCTTGGGCAATGTGAGTGGCGGCCTGCCTTTTTCGGTGGTTTTTTCAGCATCGGGTGCCGTCTTGCAGCGGCGCATGGGCAAACTCTCGGCCGATGATCTGGCGGCCTGGGCTCTTCTGGCTTGAGCCTTGGCTGCCGGGCGGCTATTTCAAAGCCATCGCCAAAATTCATCAATCAGGCTTTAAATTGCGTTAAAGTTCAGGCCTTGCTTCAGCCGGCTGGGGTCGTGGCTTGGGTTTTCACCGCTTACGCTCTGGTTTGTACGGGGTAAAACCCGCTGAAATCGATTTTGGTGAATTTTGTAGATGAGTAAAATTATTGAAAAATAAGCTACAAAGACAGATAAATAGCGCAATAAAGCCATTTTAATGCGACATTAGTACATCCAGACGGGCGGATCTGCCGCAGCAAGACGGCCTCAGGGCTTGCCCCATCACCTATCACCCAACAGGCCTGGCTCATCGCCTGGCATATTTTCCCCGGAGAACAGACCATGGATTTACGCAAACTCAAAACGCTGATTGACCTGGTTTCAGACTCGAATGTGTCTGAGCTCGAGATCACCGAAGCCGAGGGTAAGGTGCGTATCGTCAAGGCCATGGGGGCTGCTCCCATGGTCATGCAAAGTCCCGTGGTGAACTCAGCGCCGCCGCTTGTGGCCCCCGTGGCGCCTGCGCCCACTCCTGTGCTGGCTACGGCTGCTGCCCCCGAGGACGGTGGTCACGCGGTCAAGTCCCCCATGGTAGGAACTTTTTACCGCAGCGCCAGCCCCGGCGCCAAGGCTTTTGTCGAAATCGGCAGCGTGGTCAAGGCCGGCGACACCATTTGCATCATTGAAGCCATGAAAATCCTCAATGAGATCGAGGCCGATAAGTCCGGCACCGTCACCTCCATCCTGTGCGAAAACGGTCAGGCCGTGGAGTACGGACAGCCCATGCTGACGATCGAGTGATGCCCGCACCATGTTCAAAAAGATACTGATTGCCAACCGGGGCGAGATCGCCCTGCGGATCCAGCGCGCCTGCCGTGAATTGGGTGTCAAGGCCGTGATGGTCTACTCTGAGGCGGACCGCGAAGCCAAGTACATCAAGCTGGCTGACGAGTCCGTCTGCATCGGCCCCGCGCCTTCTGCACTGAGTTATCTCAACATGCCGGCCATCATCGCGGCGGCCGAGGTGACCGACGCCGAAGCCATTCACCCCGGCTACGGTTTTTTGAGCGAGAACGCCGACTTTGCCGAAAGGGTGGAGCGAAGCGGCTTCAAGTTCATCGGCCCCTCGCCGGAGTCGATCCGCATCATGGGTGACAAGGTGTCCGCCAAACAAGCCATGATCAAGGCCGGTGTGCCTTGCGTTCCCGGCTCCGAAGGGGCTTTGCCGGACGATCCCATCATCATCAAGCGCACGGCCAAAGCCATCGGCTACCCGGTCATCATCAAGGCGGCCGGCGGCGGCGGCGGGCGCGGCATGCGTGTCGTGCACACGGAGGCGGCCCTGATCCATGCGGTGCAAACCACCAAGGCCGAAGCCGGCGCTGCATTCGGCAACCCCGCCGTGTACATGGAAAAGTACCTTCAGAACCCGCGCCACGTCGAAATTCAAATCATGGCCGATCAGCATAAAAATGCGGTTTGGCTGGGCGAGCGTGACTGTTCTATGCAGCGGCGTCACCAAAAAGTGATTGAGGAGGCGCCGGCGCCCGGCATACCGCGCAAGCTGATTGAGAAAATTGGAGACCGTTGCGTGGCAGCCGTCAAGAAAATCAGCTACCGCGGTGCCGGCACTTTTGAGTTTTTGTACGAAGACGGTGAGTTTTATTTCATCGAGATGAACACCCGTGTGCAGGTCGAGCACCCGGTCACGGAATGGGTGACGGGCGTGGACATCGTCAAAACCCAGATCCAGGTGGCGGCCGGTGAAAAGCTGCCTTTCACGCAGCGCCAGGTCGAAATCAAAGGCCACGCCATCGAGTGCCGTATCAATGCCGAAGACCCTTACAAGTTTGTCCCTTCGCCCGGCCGGGTCACCACCTGGCACATGCCCGGCGGCCCGGGCGTGCGCGTGGATTCGCATATTTACGCCAATTACTTTGTGCCGCCGAACTATGACTCCATGATCGGCAAGATCATCGTGCACGGCGACACGCGTGAACAAGCCCTGGCCCGCATGCGCACGGCACTGGCAGAAACTGCGGTTGAAGGCATCAACACCAACATTGCACTGCACCGCGAACTGATGGTCGACCCCAAGTTCATGGACGGCGGCACCAATATCCATTACCTTGAAGAATGGCTGTCCAAGCGTCAGCGCTGAGGGCGAGCTGACTATGCATGCGGCCCGCGTGTACCGCCAGGTGTGCGCGGGCTGTTTTTTTACCCTTGATCAGGTTGTTCCATGAGTCTTTATGAGTTGGTCTTGCTGGCGCCGGTAGACACGGTTGAGACACTCAGCGAGGCGCTCGATGCCCTGAGTGCTTTGAGTGTGTCGGTTGAAGACGCTGATGCGCAAACCCCGGCAGAGCAGGCTTTGTTTGGCGAACCCGGCATGCCTGCGCCCAAAGCCGGCTGGGAGCGATCGCGTGTGGCAGCTTTGTTTGCTGACGAGACGGCTGCGCGTGAAGCGGCTGCGCTGCTGCAGGCGCAGGATTTTTTTGAGGGCTGTCACTTGGTGGCCATCAGCACTGTGGCCGAGCAAGATTGGGTGCGCCTGACACAGTCGCAGTTTGCGCCCGTGGAGATCACGCCGCCGTTCTGGATCGTGCCGACATGGCATGAGCCGCCGGCCCAGGCCCGGCAGTTGATTCGCTTGGACCCGGGGCTGGCTTTTGGCACCGGCACACACCCGACCACACGCATGTGCCTGCGTTGGATCGCGGGCGGACTGGCGCTGGGGCGGGTGCTCGACTACGGCTGCGGTTCCGGCATTTTGGCCATTGGTGCCGCCAAGTTCGGCGCGCTGGACATCGACGCCGTGGACATCGACGAGGCGGCGGTGCAGTCCACCATAGCCAATGCAGAGGCCAACCACGTGCAACTCAAGGCTGGTCTGCCTGACCGTGCCCACGGGCAGTACCAGAGTGTGCTGGCCAACATACTGGCAACACCCTTGAAAGTGCTCGCCCCCCTGCTGTGCGCGCATGTTGCGCCTGGCGGGTATTTGGTGCTGGCCGGTATTTTGGAGCGACAGGCCGGGGAGCTCCAGGCTGCGTATGCACCCTACGCCGACTTGCGCGTGGCGGACAGCCAAGAAGGCTGGATCCTGATGACAGCGCGCTTGTGATCAAGGCTGTCCCGACCCTTGTGTAAGCCCTACAATTCGCAGCAATGAGCCTGATTACCTGCTGCCCCACCTGCCGAACCATGTTTCAGGTCGAAACCGACCAGCTCAAGGTTTCCAATGGCTGGGTCCGTTGCGGCCAGTGCGATGGCGTGTTTGACGCTTCTGCCCATTTCCAGGTTCTCCCGCAAGCTCCCGCGATCGACTTGAGCCCCAAGCCGGACAGTCTGTACGAGCCCCCGGCCGCCGCGTCACAAACTCTGAGCTCTGAGCCTCTGCCTGAGCCGGCACCTTCTGTTGCCGCCCAGCCCCGTGCGCCCGTGTCGGATGCCTTGTCCAGTTATCTGTCTTCGCCCAACGAGGAAGAATCTCACCAGGCCTTGTCTCCACCGGCCGCGCCGCTTGACAGCGATGCACGTCGCGCGCTTTATGGCCGGGAGCCCAAGAACCTGGTCATCACCGAAGCGCCACGCGGCCGCAAGCCCGAAGTCAGCTTTATCAACCCAGTACAAGCCCGCGTCAGTCGTTCGCGTCCTTGGTTGCGTACTTTGGCCGCCTTGCTCCCACTGGCTTTGCTGCTCTTGCTCCTGGTGCAATTCTTGCCCAATCAACGCGATGCTTTGGCCGCCCGTTACCCGGTCTTGTTGCCGGCCGTTGAGACTTTGTGCCTGCCGCTGAAATGCCAAGTCAGCCCGCCGCGCATCATTGAGGCCGTTGCCATTGACAGCTCGTCGTTTACCCAGGTCGGCCCCGACAGCTACCGCCTGAACTTTGTTTTGCAAAACAAGCAATCCAGTGCGGTCGCCATGCCGGCGCTGGAAGTGACCCTGACGGGCATTGATGACCAACCTTTGCTGCGCAAGATCGTGTTGCCCGCCGAGTTTGGTGCCACCAGCGATTGGCTGTACAGCGCTAGCACCTTCACAGGCGCTTTCGATGTGCGCTCTGCTGGCCGGGGCGCTGCGTCACCGGCACCCGTCGACCCCCCGGCAGGCGGTGAGCCCGCTGCCAAGGCCCCACCCGAAGCCGACAAAATAGCCGGCCCGCTGACGATCACCGGTTATCGTCTCTTGGCTTTTTATCCCTGAACTTAGAAAAAATATGTCCACCTTGATTTGTGGTTCGCTGGCCTTTGACACCATCATGAGCTTTGAGGGTCGCTTTGCCGAGCAGATCATGCCCGAGCAGTTGCACATCCTTAACGTCTCTTTTCTGGTTCCGACTCTGCGCCGCGAGTTCGGCGGCTGCGCCGGCAACATCGCTTACAGCCTGACCCAGTTGGGTGGTTCAGCCCTGCCAATGGCCACCGTAGGCAACGACGGCCAGGACTATGTGGCGCACCTTCGCAACAAGGGCATCAGCACCGAGTTCATTAAAGAGATCGGCGGCAGCTACACAGCCCAGGCCATGATCATGACGGACCGCGATAACAACCAGATCACCGCCTTTCACCCCGGCGCCATGAGCCATGCGCACGCCAGCGAAATCAAGCCCCGCAGCGATATCAAGCTGGGCATTATTTCGCCCGACGGACGTGATGCCATGCTGCTGCATGCCGCACAGTTCAAGGCGGCTTCTATTCCTTTTGTTTTTGATCCCGGCCAGGGCTTGCCCATGTTCAACGGCGAAGAGCTGACGCACTTCATTGACCAGGCCAGCTGGGTGACGGTCAACGACTACGAGGGGCGCATGCTCAGCGAGCGCTGCGGCCTGAGCAGCAGCGACATTTCGCGCCGCGTCCAGGGACTCGTTGTGACTTTGGGCGCACAGGGCTGCGAGGTCTGGGTTGACGGCGTGATGACCCATGTGCCGCCCGTTAAGGCCGTGCAATTGGTGGACCCCACCGGTTGCGGCGATGCGTTTCGCGGTGCTTTGTTGTTTGGACTTGAGCGGGGTTGGTCTCTGGTCGATTCCTGCGCGCTGGGCAACCGCGTCGGCGCGCACAAAATTGCTACGCCGGGCTGCCAGAACTACACGCTAGAGACCATCCGTCCGCTTTGAGCGCGCGCTGCGCTCCTCTGGATGGCTTCAGGGCGTTCCAACGCGCCACTGCGTCGGCATTGGGCCTGACATGCGCAAAGAAGGGCCATAAAAAAGCCCGGCATCTTGCGATGTCGGGCTTTAAGCAGAGTTACCTTACTGCTTAGGGCTTGCTGGCTGTTGGAAACGGCCAGGCAGCTTGCGGGTTCAGAGTTGTCTGAGCCGCAGGACTGGCCGGTGCAGCGGGTGCTTTGGCAGCGGGTTTTTTCGCGGCTTTCTTCGCAGCGGGTTTTTTCGCAGCTTTCTTAGCAGCAGGCTTTTTCGCGGCTTTCTTAGCAGCAGGCTTTTTCGCAGCTTTCTTGGCAGCAGGCTTTTTAGCCGCTACTTTTTTTGCAGCTTTTTTGGCAGCAGGCTTTTTAGCCGCTACTTTTTTAGCTGGCGATTTTTTTGCAGCGGCTTTTTTAGCCGGTGCTTTTTTCGCTGCTACTTTTTTAGCTGGCGATTTTTTCGCAGCGGCTTTTTTGGCCGGTGCTTTTTTCGCTGCTACTTTTTTAGCTGGGGCTTTCTTGGCCGGTGCTTTTTTAGCTGCCGGGGCTTTTTTCACTGCAGCTTTTTTTGCCGCTGGTTTTTTCGCAGTTGCCATAGTTTTCTCCTTGATCACGTTGCAAAGAGCACTTCACGTTTGGAGTACGCGAAGCGATTCACGGCGTTGGGCCAGCCGGTTAAACGGGGCCCAGCGCCGAGAACACGGGAACAAAAGCCACGGCCCGTCAGATGACGCAGAGCCGGGTTTTTGCATGTTTCAAAAATCATAGCGTTCAAAAATTCAATCCCAGGAAAGAGCGCCACCAGACTGGTACTCAATCACACGGGTCTCAAAGAAGTTACGTTCTTTCTTGAGGTCAATCATTTCGCTCATCCACGGGAACGGATTTTCTTCGTTCGGAAACAGTGTTTCCAAACCGATCTGGGTTGCACGGCGATTGGCGATGTAGCGCAAGTAGCCCTTGAACATTGATGCATTCAGGCCGAGCACACCGCGGGGCATGGTGTCTTCTGCGTAGCGGTACTCCAGCTCGACGGCCTTCATGAACAGTGCCTTGATCTCTTCTTTGAACTCCGGTGTCCAGAGTTGCGGGTTTTCCAGCTTGAGTTGGTTAATCAAGTCGATACCGAAATTGCAGTGCATGGACTCGTCACGCAGGATGTACTGGTATTGCTCGGCAGCACCAGTCATCTTGTTCTGGCGACCCAGCGCCAGGATCTGCGTGAAGCCGACGTAAAAGAACAGGCCTTCCATCAGGCAGGCGAACACGATCAGCGACTTGAGCAGGGTCTGGTCGTTTTCGAGCGTTCCGGTTTTGAAGTTGGGGTCGGAGATGGCGTCGATGAACGGGATCAGGAACTGGTCCTTGTCACGAATCGACTGAACTTCGTTGTAGGCGTTGAAAATCTCGCCCTCATCCAGGCCCAGTGATTCGGTGATGTACTGGTAAGCGTGTGTGTGGATGGCCTCTTCAAAAGCCTGGCGCAGCAGAAACTGGCGGCACTCCGGCGCAGTGATGTGGCGGTAGGTGCCCAGGACAATGTTGTTGGCGGCCAGGGAGTCGGCTGTCACGAAAAAGCCGAGGTTGCGCATGACCAGGCGGCGCTCATCATCGGTTAACCCATTCGGGTCTTTCCAAAGGGCGATGTCGCGTGTCATGTTGACTTCCTGCGGCATCCAGTGGTTGGCGCAGGTCGCCAGGTACTTTTCCCAAGCCCATTTGTATTTGAAAGGCACCAACTGGTTGACATCGGTCTGGCCATTGATGATGCGCTTGTCAGAGGCCTTGACGCGGCGGTGCACTGCCGGCACAGCCGCTGAGGAGTCAAAGGCGGTGGGCGCTACGGCTGGCGTGGCCGGCTGAACAGGTGCCAGAGCACCATCGTTGAGCATGCGTGGGAGCGAGTTGGCAGGAGGCTGCGCTGAAAAATGCGGAAGCTCCATCGAGCGGCTGTCGGTAGAGCTGCTGGCAAGCGGTGTTGGCAGTGATGGTTTGACTTCTTCGTCCCAGGTCAACATAGATGTTTCCAATAACTTCGGATTATGAAAGCAGCGAGAAAAAATGAAAAGTGATTCATTCGAATCGCTGAAGTGAGTGTTGTTCTATTGCATCGAATTCATGCGCGCCAGCAAGCTGGCGCGCATTCGATTTTTATTGGCAGGCTTCACATCCTGGGTCATCGATGGCGCAAAACTTGATGTCGGTTGCAGGCGATGCGGACAGTTGTGCATGCGCTGTGGCGGCAGCCGCGTCCATTGCATTCATGCTGCCGGTATCACTTGTGTTGCCCGATGCCACCGAGTTGAGTTTGCCGGCTTGCACCGTTGATTTTTCGGCGTGCGTAGCGCCCATGGTGCGCAGGTAATAGGTGGTCTTGAGGCCGCGCAACCAAGCCAGCTTGTAGGTGTCATCGAGCTTCTTGCCGGATGCGCCAGACATGTAAATATTCAGGGACTGAGCCTGGTCTATCCACTTCTGGCGACGGGAGGCTGCTTCGACCAGCCAGGTGGCGTCGACTTCAAACGCCGTGGCATACAGCGATTTGATTTCTTGCGGTACGCGATCGATCGGGCGCAAGGAGCCGTCGAAGTGTTTCAGGTCGACCACCATCACGTCGTCCCACAGGCCAAGGCGCTTGAGGTCGCGCACCAGGTAGCTGTTGATCACAGTGAACTCGCCAGATAAATTGGATTTAACGGACAGGTTGCCAAAGCAGGGCTCG
Source organism: Rhodoferax sp. (assembly GCA_021737905.1). Classification (GTDB taxonomy): domain Bacteria; phylum Pseudomonadota; class Gammaproteobacteria; order Burkholderiales; family Burkholderiaceae_C; genus Polaromonas. The sequence continues at coordinate 4,684 of JAIPDA010000028.1, read as the reverse complement.
ATGCAGGCATCAACGCCGATGATGTTGGAAATCGTGGCCGTCGGTGCGATGGCCACGCAATTGGAATTGCGCATGCCGTGGATAGAGATCTTGTTGCGCAGAGCATCCCAGTCCAGTGTGGATGACCGGTCCACTTCAATGTAGCCGCCGCGCTCTTTGGCCAGCATGTCCAGGGTGTCCAGCGGCAAGATGCCTTTGTCCCACAGAGAGCCCTTGTAGCTGGCGTATTTGCCGCGCTCTTTGGCCAGCTCGGTCGACGCCCAGTAAGCGTAGTAGCAGATGGCTTCCATGGAGGTGTCGGCAAACTCCACTGCAGCCTGGCTGGCATAAGGGGTGCGCAACTCGTAGAGGCAATCTTGAAAGCCCATCAGGCCCAAGCCGACCGGGCGGTGGCGCATATTGGAGTCACGGGCTTTCTTGACGGCGTAGTAGTTGATGTCGATCACGTTGTCCAGCATGCGCATGGCCGTCTTGATCGTTTTCTTGAGCTTGTCGTGGTCCAGCACCTTGGTGCCGTCCGGACCCTCTTTCAGGTGCCGCACCAGATTGACCGACCCGAGGTTGCAAACAGCGGTTTCGGTGTCGCTGGTATTGAGCGTGATTTCTGTGCAGAGGTTTGATGAGTGCACCACGCCGCAATGCTGCTGAGGCGAGCGAATATTGCAGGCGTCCTTGAAAGTGATCCAAGGATGCCCAGTTTCAAACAGCATCGAGAGCATTTTGCGCCACATGTCAATGGCCTGCAGCTTGCGCGAAGGCTTGATATCGCCGCGCTCAGCGCGGGCTTCATAAGCGGTGTAGGCCTTTTCGAACTCGATGCCGTACTTGTCGTGCAAGTCAGGCACGTCGGATGGCGAGAACAGCGTCCAGCTGCCTTTTTCCATGACGCGGCGCATGAACAGGTCAGGAATCCAGTTGGAGGTGTTCATGTCGTGCGTGCGGCGGCGATCATCGCCGGTGTTCTTGCGCAACTCCAGAAATTCTTCGATGTCCAGGTGCCAGGTTTCCAGGTAGGCGCACACGGCGCCTTTGCGTTTGCCGCCCTGGTTGACTGCGACAGCCGTGTCGTTAACCACTTTGAGGAAAGGCACCACGCCTTGCGACTCGCCGTTGGTGCCCTTGATATGAGCGCCCAGCGCGCGCACCGGGGTCCAGTCGTTGCCCAGGCCGCCGGCAAACTTAGACAGCAGCGCGTTTTCTTTGATGGCGTCGTAAATGCCGCCCAGGTCATCGGCGACCGTGGTCAGGTAGCACGATGACAGTTGCGAGCGCAAAGTGCCTGCGTTAAAAAGGGTGGGCGTGCTCGACATGAAGTCGAAGGAGGACATGATTTCATAGAACTCGATCGCGCGTGTCTCGCGGTCAACTTCGTCGAGCGACAGCCCCATGGCCACGCGCATGAAAAAGGCTTGCGGCAGTTCAATGCGCTGCTTGCGCACGTGCAGGAAATAGCGGTCAAACAGGGTCTGCAGGCCCAGGTAGTCGAACTGCATATCGCGCTCGGGCTTGAGTGCCGCGCCCAGGCGGGCCAAGTCAAACTGCAGCAGTTTTTCGTCCAGCAACTCGTTATCGACACCCTTCTGGATGAACTTCGGGAAATACTCGGCGTAGCGGGTGCCCATGGCTTCGTGGGCGACTTCTTCGCCCAGAACTTCGCGGCGGATGGTGTGCAGCAACAAGCGCGCCGTGGCGTAGGTGTAATCGGGGTCTTTTTCAATCAGTGTGCGGGCAGCCAGGATGGAGGCCTTGTAGACCTCGTCGATCGGCACGCCGTCATACAGATTGCGCATGGTTTCAGCGACGATCGGGTCGGGTTTGACCTCGTCACCCAGGCCGGCGCAAGACGCTTCGATCAATGCTTGCAGGCGGTTCACATCGAGTGCAACCCTCTGGCCGCGGTCAATGACATGCAAAGAAGCGATTTCAGGCATCTGGTGGCTGGCCTGGCGCGAACGCTCCAATGCGCGCTCCTGCGTGCGCTTTTCACGGTAAAGCACATAAGCGCGAGCGATTTCATGGTGACCGCCGCGCATCAGGCCGAGCTCGACCTGGTCTTGAACATCTTCAATGTGGAAAGTGCCGCCCCCAGGACGCGAACGCATCAGTGCGCGGATGACGGCCTGGGTCAGGCCATCAACGGTTTCACGAACGCTGGCGGAGGCAGCGCCCTGCGTGCCATGCACAGCCAAAAAGGCTTTCATCATGGCGACAGCGATCTTGTTCGGCTCAAAGGGAACGACGGCGCCGTTGCGGCGAATGATCTGGTACTGGCTGTACGCCGTGGCAGCGGTATGGGCGTCGCTGCCTGCAGTAACTGTGCCTTGGCCGGCTGGCAAGCCGGCTGTTGTTTGGATGCTGGTGTGCATGAATTTCCTAAGTTATATGGTTTTTTTGCGCGACTGAGTCAGCGATGGTGGGACTGTGTTTTCAGCAGTGGCGTGAGGTTTTTTTGAATTTTTTGCGCTTGGGCAAATCAATAAAATCGCATTTGAATCAAGAGGCCTAAGCACTATATCTAGTGTCGGCAACTAATTCAAGCACTACCGGTAGTGTTTTTTTTAATGAATCACCAAATTACACATCTGTAACGCTTTGGTTGATTCAGGGCTAACCCCAAGTTGGGATGGCCGGCTCAGCTTGGGCTGGTATGGGTAGGAAAGTTCACAGCCGAGAGGCCCAGTGCGCGTTGAAGTGCTGACCACTGAAAACCAATTCCCGGGTCCTGCTTGCGGCCGGGCGCCACGTGCTCATGGCCAGCGACATGCGCAATCGGATAGGCCTGCAGCAGCGCCGCACCCAGGCTGGCCAGGGTTTCATACTGCGCATCTTCGAAGCTCTGGCCCTCTAAACCTTCAAGTTCAATGCCGACCGAGTGGTCGTTGCAATTGGGCTTGCCCCGGTAAAAAGACTCGCCGGCGTGCCAGGCGCGGTCATCGCAGCTGACGAACTGCCACAACTGCCCATCGCGTGCGATGAAAAAATGCGAGGAAACTTTCAGGCCGCGAATACTGCGGAAGTAGTCGTGGGCGTCCCAATCCAGCGTGTTGGTGAACAGGCGTTGCACCTGGTTGGTGCCATATTGTCCAGGCGGCAGGCTGATCGAATGAATCACAAGCAGCTCGGTGAGCGTGCCTGCGGGCCTGGCACCAAAATTCGGCGAGGCCAGATGCCGTGCAAAGCTGTACCAGCCGTCTTGCCACAAAGGCGTGCCCGCCGGGGCGGTGTGATCAGTGGCAGCGGCTTGCACGCAGTTTCAGCTTTCAGCCTGACGCCGGTGCGCTTCACTGCAGTAAACGCCGCGGCCGCCCGTTAAGGCTTCGTTCAGGGGCAAATGCACCGCACAGACGTCGCAGGCAATCACTTCTGTGGTTTGCAAAGTCTTGGACTTGCCGGTGGCTGGCGGCGGGTTTTGCGCACGGGCTTTTTCAGCCAATGAAGAGCGGCGATGGGCTTTCCAAAGCCAGATCACAGCCAACGCCAAAGCCAGTATCAACAGGTATTTCATGGGCGCTGCAACACGACTTCAAGGACAAAGCGCGAGCCGGCGTAGCCCAGCAGCAGCAGTCCGGAGCCCAGATAAAGAAACTTGCGTGCGGTGCGGCCGCGCCAGCCCAGTCGGGCCCGACCCACCAGCAAGCCGGCAAAGCTCAGCCAGGCCAGTACCGAAAAAATGGTCTTGTGATTCCACATGGACTTCAGGTGAGGGCCATACAAGGTTTCGGCAAAAAACCAACCGGCCAATAAAGAGGCCGTCAGCAAAATGAAACCGGCCTCGACAAAGCGAAAGGTCAGTCGCTCCAGTTTCAGAAGAGGAACGCCAGTGTCTGCAGAAAGCGCCGTACGCATGGAGAGTTCCGCCCGGCTGATCAACCAGCCATGCAAGAGCGCCGCACCAAACAGCCCATAAGACGCAATGCCCAGGGCCCAGTGCAGCGGCAACCAGGCAGAAGCAATTTGGGTGTAGCTGGAGCCCGGAAACACCAAGGTGAGCAGCACCACTGCCGCGCCCACCGCCGGCAGTGCCCAGCTGGCCCGCAGCTCGGGGATCAATTTGCTTTCAATCGCGTAGACCAGCACCACCAACCACACGGTCGTAGACAGCGCCGGTGCAAAGCCAAAGCGCGGGGGTTGGCCCATCAGGCCTTCGGCCAGTGTCAAGGCATGAAAAAAGCAAGCGGCCAGCAGAACAGCGCTGGCTACAGCTGCTGACAGTCTTTTTCTTGCCAGCGCCAGCAGGCCGTACAAAAGTGCGGCGGCGATTGCCGTGGCCAGGCCGAACGTTGCGCTGAAAGCTAAAATCATTCTCACAGTTTATCCCGAGCTGCTAGTTACAAACAACTTTTGCTCCATGCGTGGAGCCACCCCATGGCCTCAGCCCTTACCGACAAACTCTCCCGGCTTGTGAAAGAAATGCGTGGCCAGGCCCGCATCACAGAGTCGAACGTGCAGGACATGCTGCGCGAAGTGCGCATGGCCCTGCTCGAGGCCGACGTGGCCTTGCCGGTGGTGCGCGACTTCATTGCCCGCGTCAAAGAAAAAGCGCTGGGCCAAGAAGTCATGGGTTCACTCTCGCCGGGACAGGCGTTGGTGGGCATCGTCAATCGCGAACTGGCCGCCACCATGGGCGAGGGCGTGAGCGATATCAATCTGGCGGCCCAGCCGCCCGCCGTGATTTTGATGGCCG
>JAIPDA010000027.1 GCA_021737905.1 Rhodoferax sp. | reverse complement strand
GCACCACGATACCCGTCGGGATGTGCGTCAGGCGCACGGCCGAGTCGGTCTTGTTGATGTGCTGGCCGCCCGCGCCACTGGCCCGGAAGGTGTCGGTGCGCACGTCTGAAGGGTTGATGTCGATCTCAATCGAGTCGTCAATCTCAGGGTACACAAACACCGAGGCAAACGAGGTGTGGCGCCCGCCTGAAGAGTCAAACGGTGACTTGCGCACCAGGCGGTGCACGCCGGTTTCGGTGCGCAACAAGCCAAAAGCGTATTCGCCTTCGATCTTGATGGTCGCGCCCTTGATGCCGGCGGTGTCGCCCGCGGACTCGTCTTCGATCTGCGCTTTGAAACCCTTGCGCTCGGCGTAGCGCAGGTACTGGCGCAGCAGCATGCTGGCCCAGTCGCAAGCCTCGGTGCCGCCGGCGCCGGCTTGGATGTCCAGGAAAGCATTGAGCGGGTCGGCCGGGTTGTTGAACATCCGGCGAAATTCCATCTTCTCGACTTCGGTGGCCACCGCAGTGACTTCGCCTTCGATGCCGATCATGCCGGCCTCGTCGTCTTCGTCGCGGCTCATGGCAAACAACTCGGTGTTGTCAGCCAGTTCCTGGCTCAGCCGGTCGATCACCAGCACCACGTCTTCGAGGGATTTTTTTTCTTTGCCCAGCTCTTGCGCGCGCTTGGGGTTGTCCCAGACCTTGGGGTCTTCCAGGGCGGCGTTGACTTCGCTTAATTTACGTTCTTTGGCAGGGTAGTCAAAGATACCCCCTGAGTTCGTGCACCCGGGCGCTCAGGCCCTCAAGCTGGTTGCTGATGAGGTTGATGCGTTCTGCTTCCATGATTCGTTCCTGTGGGTGATGTGCGGCCCCTGGCTGGGGCGCAATCCCGCATTTTCTCACGCCAGGAAGTCTTCGATCAAACGGGCCAGTTGTTCAGGCTGGTCGTGGTGCAGCATGTGGCCTGCGTCGGCGATGACAGCGCTGCGCGCATCGGCTACGTTTTTCAGTCTTTCGTGGTACTCGTCCAGCGTGTAGCTGCCTTTCCACCACTGGGTCAGCGAGTCGCTGTCGGCTTGCACGGAGAGCAGCGGCGCGGTGATGCGTTTGTAAACCTCCAGCATTTCGTCCAGCCGGTAAATGTGGGCGCTGGTGACTTTGTGCCCCGCGTGGCCCCGAATCTTCCATTGCCCAGCGGCATCCGGGCTGGCCCAACGGCCGGCCAGCCAGTCGGCCTTGTCCGGGGGCAGACGCGGGTTGGTCTTCATGAGCCGCTGCGCCACGCCTGCTACATCGGCATAGGGTTTGAGGGCGCTGTCACCACGGTGCAGGCTTTTAAGTTCGTCCATCCACTGGGCATATCGGCCCGGGGCCTGGCTGGGGCGGGTGGCAGCCAGGCCAAAGCCTTCGAGGTTGACCAGCCGGCGTATGCGTTCGGGCCGCACCCCGGCGTAGATCATGGCGACATTGCCGCCCATGCTGTGGCCCACCAGGTCCACTGGCTGGCCGGGGCAGCAGTGGTCCAGCAAGAAGTCCAGGTCGGCCAGGTAATCGGGAAACCAGAAGTTGTCGGTCTGGCCGGCGTCGGTCTGGCCAAAGCCGCGCCAGTCGGGCGCGATGATGCTGCGGCCGGCGGCAAAGGCTTCATCCAACGCATCAACCATGAACTGGTAAGAGGCGGCCACGTCCATCCAGCCGTGCAGCAGCACCAGCGGCGGGCAATGGCCGGGGCCGGAATTGTCCGGACCCCAGCGCAGTACGTGGTATTGCAGGCCCCGTATAGGGACAAACTCGGTGCGGGAAGTGCGATTTTCTTTGTACATTGACCAGATCATAAGGAGCATCGCTTCAATGCACAGCCAAGAACAAGTCAACATGGCCGGCGCAGGGCCGCAAAGGGCAGACCAGTACGCCGCGCTGCACAGCCGTTTTCGCTGGCAGGTGGACACCCACTTCAATATCGCCCAGGCCTGCTGCCAGCGCTGGGCCGCTGAAAGTGCCGACCAAGGCCCGTCGGCAAGGCCTGCTCAAACGGCCATCCGCGTTCATCGCCCGGGCGCCGCCAGCATCGACTACAGCTACGCCGACTTGCAACATTCGGCTGATGCACTGAGCCTGGCGCTGGGCGCGCTGGGTGTGCGCCGCGGTGACCGCGTGGCCATTGTGCTGCCGCAATGCTTTGAAACAGCGGTGGCCTACATGGCCGTGCTGCAGATGGGGGCGGTGGCCATGCCGCTGTCGATTCTGTTCGGGCCTGACGCCCTTGAATTCCGGCTGCAGGACAGCGAGGCCGTGCTGGCCATCGCCGATGAAAATGCCATGGCCAGTCTGAAAGCTGTGCGCCCCCATTGCCCGGCCTTGCGCACCTTGCTTGCGGCCGGACAGGCACAAGGCCAGGGCGACATGGACTACAGCCTGGCAATGGCCGCCCACCCGGGCGTGTTCACGCCCGTCAAGACCCTGGCCGAAGACCCCGCCATCCTGATCTACACCAGCGGCACCACCGGGCAACCCAAAGGCGCGCTGCTGGCGCACCGCGCTTTGATCGGTAATTTGCCGGGCTTTGTGGCCAGCCAGAACTGGTTTGGCTATGACGGGTTGAGCAACACCAGCTCGCCCGCGGTGTTCTGGTCGCCGGCCGACTGGGCCTGGACAGGCGGGCTGATGGACGCGCTGCTGCCGACGCTCTATTTCGGCCGGCCCATCGTGGCCTACAAGGGCCGCTTCAGCCCCGAGTTGGCCTTTGAACTGATGGCCACGCAAGGCGTGACGCACACATTCTTGTTTCCGACTGCGCTCAAAGCCATGATGAAGGCTTATCCGCATCCGCGCCAGCACTTCAAACTTCAACTCAAAGCCATCATGAGCGCCGGCGAGGCCGTAGGCGACGCCGTGTTCGCCTACACACGCGATGAACTGGGCGTGATCGTGAACGAAATGTTTGGACAGACCGAGATCAACTATGTGGTGGGGAACTGTTCTATGTTTTGGGATGCCAAGCCCGGCAGCATGGGCAAGGCTTATCCGGGTCATCGGGTGGCGGTGATTGACGACGCAGGCCGCGAGTGCGCCGTCGGCGTGCCGGGCGACGTGGCGGTCAACCGCTTTGATATTCAAGGGCAGCCCGACCCGATTTTCTTTTTGGGCTACTGGAAAAACCCGGCCGCCACCGAAGCCAAGTTCACCGGCGACTGGTGCCGCACCGGCGACATGGCCAGGCGCGACGCCGACGGCTACCTTTGGTACGACGGCCGGGCCGACGACGTCTTCAAGGCGGCTGGTTACCGCATCGGGCCGGGTGAGATTGAAAACTGCCTGGTCAAGCACCCGGCCGTGGCCAACGCCGCCGTGGTGCCCAAACCCGACCGGGAGCGCGGTGCGCTGGTCAAAGCCTATGTGGTGCTGGCCCCGGATTTTGCAGCGCAACGCGCCCTGGCCTGCGGCGCTGGTGCCGTGGAAAACTTTGACCTGGCGCTGACAGCCTCGTTACAAGCCCATGTGAAGGGCTTGCTGGCCCCCTACGAATACCCCAAAGAGATCGAGTTCATCGACGCCCTGCCCATGACCACCACCGGCAAGGTGCAGCGCCGCGTGCTGCGTTTGCAGGAAGAGGCGCGCCACGCTGGCGGCGGGCTATAAACTAGGCAGCTGTTGTGCTTATCGTCACCGTCCCGTAGACCACCCAACCCACCCCATGAAAAAAATCAAACTCGGCTCCAGCGATCTCCAGGTGACCCCGATCTGCCTGGGCACCATGACTTTTGGCGAACAGGTTGACGAGGCTACATCCCACCGCATCCTGGATCACTCGCTGGCGCGCGGCATCAACTTTCTCGACACCGCAGAGATGTACTCGGTGCCCACGCGTGCTGAAACCTTCAATGTGACTGAAAAAATCCTGGGCAACTGGTTTGAAAAAAATCCAGGCGCCCGCCAGAAGCTGGTGCTGGCCACCAAAGTGGCCGGCCCGGCACGCGGCATGGGCTGGGTGCGCGGCGGCAGCACCGACCTGACCCCATCAGACATCACCGAAGCCTGCCACGCCAGCCTCAAGCGAATGAAGACCGACGTGATCGACCTGTACCAGATTCACTGGCCGGTGCGCCATGTGCCGGCCTTCGGCGTCATGTATTTCGACCCGGCGAAAGATGTGCCGGTCACTTCCATCCACGACCAGCTCGAAGCCCTGGGCAGGCTGGTCCAAGCCGGCAAGGTGCGCGCCATCGGCCTGTCCAACGAGTCGCCCTATGGTGTGCACGAGTTTGTACGCCTGGCCGAGCAGCACGGCCTGCCGCGCGTGGCCACCGTGCAAAACCCTTATGGCCTGCTCAACCGCACAGTAGACAACGGGCTGGACGAAACCATGTACCGCCTGGGTGTTTCGCTGCTGGCTTATTCGCCGCTGGGTTTTGGCTTGTTGACTGGCAAGTACGACGCCAGCGGTACCACCGGCGAGGCCGCGCCCAAGGGACGCATTTCAATTTATGAGTCGGTGCGCAAACAGCGCTGGGGCCGCGTCGAATCGCTCGAAGCAGCGCGCCGCTACAACGCCCTGGCCCGACAGCACGGCCTCACGCCGACCCAAATGGCACTGGCCTTTTGCTACACCAAGTGGCAGGTGGCCAGCACCATCATCGGCGTGACCACGGTAGCCCAGCTGGACGAAGACATCGACGCTCTGGGCACCGTACTGCCGCCCGATTTGCTTGAAGCGATTGACGCGGTGCGCTGGCAACTGCGCGACCCGGCTGTTTAAGCGGCACCGGAGTCTGTCTTGCAAGACTTTTCACCATTGCTTCTTTGGGCCGCTGCGGTGCTGGCCGCCTACCTGATCGGTTCGCTCTCGTTCGCGGTGATCGTCAGCCGCTTCATGGGCCTGAACGACCCGCGCAGCTACGGCAGCAAAAACCCGGGCGCTACCAACGTGCTGCGCTCGGGCAACAAGCTCGCTGCCGTCGCCACGCTGCTGCTGGACGCCGTCAAGGGCTGGCTACCGATGGCGCTGGTGCAGTGGCAGGGCGCTGCCTACGGCCTGGGCGACGGCGCACTGGCCGCCGTCGGGCTGGCGGCTTTTCTGGGGCATCTGTACCCGGTGTTTTTCGGCTTCAAGGGCGGCAAGGGCGTGGCCACTGCCGCCGGCGTGCTGTTCGGCGTGCACTGGATGCTGGGCCTGGCTTGCATGGGCACTTGGGCGCTGGTGGCGTACGTGTCGCGTTACTCGTCGCTTTCAGCCTTGTCCTGCGCCATGTTGGCGCCGCTTTACTATGTGCTGGGCGACCGCGGTCTCTGGTACGTGGACCGCTCAGTGCTGCTGATGCTGGTGGTGATGGGCGCGCTGCTGATTTACCGCCACAAAGAAAATATCAGCAAACTGCTGCAAGGCAAAGAGTCCAAGCTGGGCGCCAAGCCCAAAAGCTGAAAGATGGATTCCCGCCTTCGCGGGAATGACGGGACGGGGCCGAAGATGGATTTCCGCCTTCGCGGGAACGACGTGACGGAGCCGAAGATGGATTCCCGCCTTCGCGGGAATGACGAAAAATAGCCGTCATCCCCGTGTCCTCTACCGTCATCCCTGCGAAGGCAGGGATCCATCCCCGCCTTCGATCCCCCGGATTTTCAGTCGCGAAAGTTATTGAAGCTCAGAGGAAATTCGCTGATTTCTGACTTGATGAGGGCCATGGCGGCCTGCAGGTCGTCGCGTTTAGCGCCGGTGACGCGCACGGCGTCGCCCTGAATGGCGGCTTGCACCTTGATCTTGCTGCCCTTGATGATCTGCTGGATCTTTTTGGATTGCTCGATCTCAATGCCGTTGCGCACCTTGCTGATCTGCTTGACCTTGTCGCCGCCGATTTTCTCGACCTTGCCGACATCCAGAAAGCGCGCGTCCACGCCGGCTTTGGTGAGCTTGCTGCGCAAGATGTCGTTGATCTGGTCGATCTGAAAATCGCTGTCGCCGATCGAGGTGATTTCCTTGTCCTTGAGCTCGATCGAGGCCGAAGTTCCTTTGAAGTCAAAGCGGGTGCCGATCTCTTTGGCAGCGTTTTCGACGGCGTTTTTGACCTTGACCAGGTCCGCTTCCAGCACGGTGTCAAAAGAAGGCATGGTGTTCTCGTTTTCCTTGAAATCGCGGGTGCGACAATCTCCGGATGTTAGTCGAGAAAAACGTCCCCCTGCAGCCGTACAACAGCTTTGGCATTGTGGCCAAGGCCCTGAGCCTGGTGCGCATCGGCTCCGAGGCCGACCTTGCCGCCGTGCTGGCCGACCCGGCGCAGCAGGCAGTGCCTAAGTTCATTTTGGGTGGCGGCAGCAACATTGTGCTCACCGGCGACGTCAAACCCCTGGTGCTCAAGGTCGAGATCATGGGCAAGCGGCTGGTGAGAGAGACTGCCAAAGCCTTCATTGTCGAGGCTGGCGCCGGCGAAAACTGGCACGAGCTGGTGGCCTGGACGCTGGCCAATGGCTTTCCCGGCATGGAAAACCTGGCCATGATCCCGGGCAGCGTGGGCGCTTCACCGGTGCAGAACATCGGCGCTTACGGCGTTGAGCTGCAAGACCGTTTTGAATCGCTGGACGCGATGGATTTGCAAACCGGCCAAACCTTCACGCTGGACGCCGCGCAATGCGCTTTTGGCTATCGCGACTCGGTTTTTAAACACGCTAGCAGCGCGGTGGCCGGCGGCACGGCAACTTTCGGGCTGGCTGGCCGGGCGCTGATCACGCGCGTGCGCTTTGCTTTGCCCAAGGCCTGGAAGCCGGTGCTGGGCTATGCCGACCTGGACCGCAAGATCGCGCAGACCGGCGAAGTGCCGACCACGCCGCAGCAAATCTTTGACTGGATCTGCGAGATCCGCCGCGCCAAACTGCCTGATCCGGCCGTCATTGGCAATGCAGGCAGCTTTTTCAAGAACCCGACCGTCTCGCGTGAGCAGTGCGACGACATCATCCAGCGCGAGCCCAAGATCGTGCACTACCCGATGGCTGACGGCTCCATCAAGTTGGCCGCCGGCTGGCTGATTGAAGCCTGCGGCTGGAAAGGCAAGAGCGTGGGCAATGCCGCTGTGTACGAGTGCCAGGCGCTGGTGCTCATCAACAAGGGCGGCAGCCAGAACCCGGTGACAGGCGGCGAGGTGATGACGCTGGCCAAGGCGATCCAGACCAGCGTTTACGAGCGCTTCGGCATCCTGCTCGAGCACGAGCCGGTGGTGGTCTGAAGCGCCCCTAAGCGCCCCCAAGCGCCCTTAAGCGGTGCTTATTTGCGGTCGTTGCCCAGTGAAGGCAGCGTGCCGTCCTCGCCCAGGGTCAGCAAACCGCTGCGGGTGTAAATGCCCAGCTTGTCGCGCGTGTCCACGATGTCCAGGTTGCGCATGGTCAGCTGGCCGATGCGGTCCAGCGGCGTGAACGAACCGGCGACTTTTTCCATGCTCAGGCGCTCTGGCTTGTAGGTCAGGTTGGCGCTCTCTGTGTTCAGGATAGAGTAGTCGTTGCCCCGGCGCAGCTCAATGGTGACTTCACCCGTGACGGCGCGTGCCACCCAGCGCTGAGCGGTCTCGCGCAGCATGATGGACTGCGGGTCAAACCAGCGGCCCTGGTAGAGCAGGCGGCCCAGCTTGAGGCCGTTCATGCGGTACTGCTCGATGGTGTCTTCGTTGTGGATGCCGGTGATCAGGCGCTCGTAGGCAATAAACAGCAGGGCCAGGCCCGGAGCTTCGTAGATGCCGCGGCTTTTGGCTTCAATGATGCGGTTTTCGATCTGGTCGCTCATGCCCAGGCCGTGGCGCCCGCCGATGCGGTTGGCTTCCAGAATGAGCTCGGTCAGGCTCTCGAAGGTCTTGCCGTTCAGGGCGACCGGCTGGCCTTCTTCAAAGCGCACCGTGACTTCTTCGCGTTGGACGTCGACGTCGTCTTTCCAGAACGCCACGCCCATGATGGGGTTGACGATCTTCATGCCGCTGGACAGGTGCTCGAGGTCTTTGGCCTCGTGCGTGGCGCCCAGCATGTTGGAGTCGGTCGAGTAGGCTTTTTCGGCGGACATCTTGTAGCCAAAGCCGGCTTTTGTCATGAAGGCCGACATTTCGGCGCGGCCGCCCAGCTCGTCAATGAAGAGCTGGTCCAGCCAGGGTTTGTAGATTTTCAGGTCGGGGTTGGTCAGCAGGCCATAGCGGTAAAAACGCTCGATGTCGTTGCCCTTGTAGGTGCTGCCGTCGCCCCAGATGTTGACCTCGTCCTCTTTCATCGCCGCCACCAGCATGGTGCCGGTGACAGCGCGGCCCAGCGGCGTGGTGTTGAAGTAAGTGACGCCGGCGGTCGAGATGTGGAAGGCACCGCATTGCAGCGCGGCAATGCCTTCGGCGGCGAGCTGGCGGCGGCAGTCGATCAGGCGGGCTTTTTCAGCGCCGTACTGCATGGCCTTGCGCGGAATCTCTTCGTAGTCGGGCTCGTCAGGCTGGCCCAGGTTGGCGGTGTAGGCGTAGGGAATCGCGCCTTTGAGTTTCATCCAGTGCAGCGCGGCGCTGGTGTCCAGACCGCCCGAAAAAGCGATGCCGACTTTTTGCCCGATGGGCAGGTTTTGAAGAATGGTGCTCATGACAGTGCCAGGTTTGCGTGCGCGAGAGGGATCAGCCGAAGTGGCAGATGTAGTGGTAGGGCTCGGTCACGCGGATGTCGAAGGACGAGTTGCCCGGCACGCTGAACTTCTCGCCGGCAGAGGACTTGACCCAGTCGTTGGCGCCTTTGAGCTTGTATTCGCAAAAGCCGGCCACGCATTCCATGATCTCGGGCGCGCCGGTGTTGAAAGTCAGGGTGGAAGGCAAAACCACGCCCACTGATTTTTTGGTGCCGTCAGCGAAAGTGATGCCGTGGCTCACGCACTTGCCGTCAAAGTAGACGCTGGCTTGGGTGGTGACGCTGATGTTGTCGATTTTGTGGGTGGTCATGGGCTTGGGGCAGTGAGTAAGAAAAAGGGGGCTGATCAGCAGAGCCGGTATACATTGAGATTTTAAGTTACCCGACTGCAGCGCCTGCCGGCATGAAAAAAGCCCTCCGCGGAGGGCTTGGGCGGGCTTGCGGGTAGTTGCGCGCAGCCAGAGTTGAGGCTTTAGCGCCAATGGCTGTGGCCACGACGGCTTAAATCCAGGTTCAGCGACAGGCTTGGAGGGTAGTAGTAGGGCGCCACCTGATAGCGCGGGTAGGGCATCGGGTACACCGTGACCGGGGCAGGCTGCACATAGACGGTGGGGCGGCTGACAATGACCTCTGCCGGCTCAGACTGGTACTGCCTGTAAGACTGCGGCGAGCGGCCTGCCGGCGGCATGATGCCGATGGGGCTGAGTTGCAGGCGCACAAAGGCGCCCGGGTCGTTGGCCATCTGGATGTTGTAGCGCTTGTCGGCGTATTCGTAGACCACGTCGTAGTGCATGGTGCGGTTTTCGTAGGTCGTCACGGTAGTGCACTGCTGCACGTTTTGCGTCTGGGTCTTGGAGCCCTCAACGTTGTTGCCCAGGATGGCACCGCCGAACAGGCCGATGGCGGTGGCCAGGTCCCGGCCTGAGCCTTGGCCCACGGCGTTGCCGATAGCGCCACCAGCGATGGCACCCATGACAGCGCCTGCGCCGCTGGGCGCTGTTGTTGTGGTGACCGGGGTGTTGGTGCACTGCTGGCGCGGCACGGCCACTTGTTGGATGACGGCGGTGCTGGAGATCACGCGGGCTTGGACTTCCTGCGCCCGGGCCGGGCTGGCTGCCAGGCTGGCAAGGGCCATAAGGACTGCATGGGCCGACAGGGTCACGGGGCGGGTCAATAAGGTCATGTTTTTCCTTTTGAGGGTGAAGCGCTGGTTAAAGAGTGCAGACCATGTTTCTACTTTAACGCGCCAGTTGATTTTTGGTGCACCGGACTGGGTAAATGATCAGTAAAAAATGTATCAAGCCCGGGCGCTCCAGGCCTCGGCGTCAAAGCCCACGGTGGTGTCATGGCCCCATTCCACCACCGGCCGTTTGATCACGCTGGGCTGCGCCTGCATCAAGGCTTGGGCGCTGGCAGCGTCAGTCACCCCCGATTGGACGGCGGCGTCGAGCTTGCGCCAGGTCGTGCCCTGACGGTTCAGCAGCTTTTGCCAACCCAGGGCATCTTCCCAGGCGGCAAGTCGCTCAGGCGGTACGCCGGCCTTTTTGAAGTCGTGAAAGCTGTACGCCAAGCCTTGACCGGTCAGCCAGGCACGGGCTTTTTTAACGGTGTCGCAGTTGGGAATGCCATACAAAATGATCATGTCCTTATTTTGGCATTGCTTGCAAAGGCGTGCGCGACAATGCGGGCCTGATGGAACATCTCAAGACACTTGACGACTGGCTGGCTTACTGCGAGCAAATTCACCCTGTAGGCATTGACATGGGGCTCACGCGTGTGCGCACCGTGGCCCGGCGACTGGGCCTGGCCTTCAAGTGCCCGGTCATCACCGTGGCCGGCACCAACGGCAAGGGCTCGACCTGCGCCATGCTGGAGGCTATTTTGCTGCAAGCCGGTTACCGAACCGGCGTTTACACGTCGCCGCATCTGGTGCATTTTCAAGAGCGCTGTCGCCTGCGCGGCGAGGTCGTCAGCCCGGCTTCTTTGCTGCCCTTTTTCCAGCAGGTGGAAATCGCCCGGCAGCAGGCCGATGCCAAAGATGGTGCTGGCCCCGTCTCCCTGAGCTATTTTGAGTTCACCACGCTGGTTTTTTTGAAGCAAATGGCTGATGCCGGGCTGGACGTTGCTATTTTGGAAGTGGGGCTGGGTGGGCGCTTGGACGCCGTCAATCTGATTGACACAGACTGTGCCGTCATCACCAGCATTGACCTGGACCACATGGAGTATCTGGGCCCGGACCGCGAAAGCATAGGCCGCGAAAAAGCCGGCATCATGCGCGCCGGCCGGCCGGTGGTGGTCAGTGACCCGGTGCCCCCGCAAAGCGTGTTGCAGGCGGCGCAAGACCTGGGCGCTGATCTGTGGCGTTTTGGCCATGATTTCAATTTTTCCGGCGACAAGCTGCAATGGGCCTGGGCCGGCCGCGGGCGGCGCTACGCTGGCCTGGCTTACCCCGCCCTGCGCGGTGCCAACCAACTGGTGAACGCTGCCGGTGTGCTGGCCGCGCTGACGGCCTTGCGCGAGCAGTTGCCGGTCACCGCCCAGGCCGTGCGCAACGGTTTGTCCATGGTCGAGCTGCCCGGGCGTTTTCAGATCGTGCCGGGCCAGCCCACCTTGGTGTTGGATGTGGCGCACAACCCGCATTCAGTGGCAGCCCTGGCCGAGAACCTGGATGCCATGGGTTTTTACCCCTGCACGCACGCGGTGTTCGGCGCGATGGCCGACAAGGACCTGGCCCCCATGCTGGCGCGCTTGAATCCTTTGGTTGACAAGTGGTATTTCACCGCCCTGCCTACAGCTCGCGCCGCTACCGCCGCCGATCTGGCGGCGCGCTGGCATGCGCTCAAGCCGCGTGCCGGTGTGCGCGCTGAAACCTTCGACGCCCCCGATCAAGCGCTGGCCGCCGCCGTCGCTGCGGCCGACCCCGCTGATAGAATTGTCGTTTTCGGATCCTTCTACACGGTGGGTGGTGTTTTAAAGAACGGCGTACCCCGTTTAACGGCGCAGCACCTGGCCTGAAAAAGACCCCTAGGCTGGTGGCCATTGCGCCAGCCCGAACAACACAACTCCAACGGACACAGGCACGACCATGTCGTTTTTCAACCTCCGCCGGGGCGGCTCCACCTCACAGTCCCAGTCTGGCGCGCCCGCTGAAAACCTGGATACCGTGCGCAAGCGGGCCAAGCACAGGCTCATTGGCGCTGCCGTGCTGGTGCTGGTCGGCGTGGTAGGTTTCCCGCTTTTGTTCGACTCACAGCCGCGGCCGATTCCGGTGGACATCGCCATTGAGATTCCGGCCAGGCAAAGTGTCAAACCCCTTGCGACCGCAACACCTGCGTCAGCAACACCCGCACCCAGCGTTGCCCCTGCCACACCGGCACCAGACCCTGCCCCTGTGGCGTCGCCTGCGGCCGTCGCCAGCGTCACGCCTGTGCCTGCCGCTCCGGCTGTTGCTGTGCCTGCGGCTTCCCGCGTTGCAGATGACAGCGCCCGAGCCAAAGCACTTTTAGAAGACAAGCCGGTGGTTGCCGCCAATGCGTCTGCGGAGTTGCGTCTGGTGGTCCAGGTGGGCGCTTTTGCAGACGCTGCCAAGGCCCGCGAGGTCCGGCTCAAGCTTGAAAAAGCCGGCCTTAAAACCTATACGCAGGTGGCTGACAGCAAGGAAGGCAAGCGCACGCGCGTGCGGGTCGGGCCTTTTGCCAACAAGGCAGAGGCCGACCAGGCCGCCCTCAAGATCAAGGCGCTTGATCTGCCGGCCACCATTCTCAGTCTGTAGTTTTTAAAGGCCGGGCTTGTCAGACACAAACTCCCTGGCGTTCATGAACACCGTGTCGCCGACCGACTGGGTCTTGCTGACGGTGCTGGCCTTGTCGCTGCTGCTCGGCGCCTGGCGCGGCCTGGTGTTTGAGGTGCTGTCGGTGCTGGGTTGGGTGGCGGCTTTTTTTGCCGCGCAGTGGCTGGCCCCCTGGGTAGCCTCGCTGCTGCCTTTGTCCACTTTATCGGCGGCCATGCAGTTCGGGGCGGCCTTTGTGTTGACCTTTATTGCCTCAGTTTTTGCCGCCGGCTTGCTGGCCTCGCTCATGCGAAAACTGGTGAGCGCTGCCGGTTTGCGCCCGGCTGACCGCCTGCTGGGCGCCTTGTTTGGCGTGTTGCGCGGTATGGTGTTGCTGTTGGCTGTGACGGTGGCTGTGAACATGACACCCTTTAAGGGCAGTGACTGGTGGCAGGCGTCCCGGGGCGCTTTGGTTTTAACGTCGGCCCTGAACGCGTTAAAGCCGCTGTTGCCGCTGCAGTTTTCCCGCTTTGTGAGTTAATTTATGAATGGTCCATCATGTGCGGAATAGTTGGTGTTGTCAGTAACGCTCCGGTCAATCAGCTCATTTACGACGGCCTCTTGCTGTTGCAACACCGCGGCCAGGACGCAGCGGGCATCGTCACGCAGCTCGGTCGTAAATTTTTCATGCACAAGGCCAAGGGCATGGTGCGCGACGTTTTCCGCACCCGCAACATGCGCGCACTGCCGGGCAATGTCGGTCTGGGCCAGGTGCGTTACCCGACGGCGGGCAACGCCTTCAGCGAAGACGAAGCGCAGCCCTTTTATGTCAACGCGCCCTTCGGCCTGGTGCTCTCGCACAACGGCAACCTGACCAACGCAGCCGAGCTCAAGGCTGAACTGTTTAACACCGACCACCGTCACATCAACACCGACAGCGACTCTGAAGTGCTGCTCAATGTGCTGGCGCACGAGCTCGAAAAAACCACGCGCGGCCTGCCGCTGAGCCCCATCGATGTGTTTGCCGCTGTGCGCGGTGTGCACAAGCGCGTCAAGGGCTCTTACGCCGTGGTGGCCTTGATCGCCGGCCACGGCCTGCTGGCTTTTCGGGACCCGTATGGCATACGCCCCTTGTGCATAGGCCGCGGCCAGAACGAGCAGGGCGGCACCGTCATGGTGGCCAGCGAATCCGTGGCGCTTGAAGGCACCTCGCACCAGTTTGAGCGCGACATTGCCCCCGGCGAAGCGGTCTTTGTGGATATGCAAGGTCAGGTGCATGCCCAGCAATGCGCCGAAAACCCGCAGCTCAAGCCCTGCATTTTTGAGTTTGTGTACCTGGCCCGGCCCGACTCGGTGCTCGACGGCATTTCGGTCTACCAGGCGCGTTTGAATTTAGGCGAAACGCTGGCCAAGCGGGTGATCTCGACGGTGCCGCCCAACGAGATCGACGTCATCATCCCGATCCCCGAGTCCAGCCGCCCCAGCGCCACACAACTGGCGCATTTGCTGGGCATTCCTTACCGCGAAGGTTTTGTTAAAAACCGCTACGTCGGCCGCACCTTCATCATGCCGGGGCAGGGTGTGCGCAAGAAGTCTGTGCGCCAAAAACTCAACGTGATCGCCAGCGAGTTCAAGGGCCGTAACGTTCTGCTCGTTGATGACTCTATTGTGCGTGGGACCACCAGCCGTGAGATCGTGCAAATGGCGCGCGACGCCGGCGCGCGCAAGGTCTACTTGGCCAGCGCCGCGCCGCCGGTGCGCTTTCCCAATGTGTATGGCATCGACATGCCGACCGCCACCGAGCTGGTGGCCCATGACCGCAGCATCGAAGAAATCCGTGTTGCCATCGGTTGCGACGCGCTGATCTACCAGGACGTCGAAGGCATGAAGCGCGCCATCGGCTCGCTCAACCCCAAGCTCGACGGCTTTGACGCCTCTTGCTTTGACGGCGTTTACATCACCGGCGACATCACGCCCGAAACAATTGCCCGCATGAACGCCGAGCGCGTGGACGGCAGCGAAGAAGGCGGCGTGGATGTGTCGCGCCTGGCATTGCCCAATCCGCAAGAAGCTTGAAAAGACCTGAACCCATGAGCGACAAAAAACTCCCCGCCAAGCTGCACCGTGACACGCTGGCCGTGCGCATGGCCGAAGACAAAAGCCAGTTCGGTGAAAACTCCGAAGCCCTGTACCTGACCAGCAGCTTTGTGCAGCCCGACGCCGAAACGGCCCGCCG
>JAIPDA010000026.1 GCA_021737905.1 Rhodoferax sp. | reverse complement strand
CTTCGACGCGGTGGCCGGCTCGCGCCAGCGCCAACGCCAGCAGCCGGCCCATGAGGCCGGCGCCGATAACGAGCATGTGGGAGGCAGGGGTGGCGGTCATTGAATCCATCTGAATTGAACAGCTGGATAAAACAAGAGCGTGCTTGAAAAAACGACGCTGTCTGAAAACTTCCCACGCCAGCATGATCTGGATCGGGTCTTAGGGTTTTTCTCAGTCCTGCACTTGGCAAGACACCCCTGTTTCATCCTTGAGTTCATTACATCACATCCGGCCTTGCCTGCGGCGCCCAGCGCACTGCCTGAGCTTGCCTGATAATTTTCACATGAGCACCTTTACATTTCCTGTTCCACACCACCGTTACGCCCGTGTCTTGTCTATCGCCGGCTCTGACAGCGGTGGCGGTGCCGGCATCCAGGCCGACCTCAAAACTTTCAGCGCCCTGGGCTGCTACGGCATGACGGCCATCACGGCATTGACGGCGCAAAACACACTTGGCGTGAGCAGTATTCACCCGGTCCCGCCGGAGTTTCTTAAAGCGCAGATCCAGGCTGTCATTGAAGACATCGGCGTGGACGCAGTCAAGATCGGTATGCTGCATTCGCCGGAGATCGTGCGCGTGGTGGCCTGGGCTATTTCCCACTACAAACTCACGCAGGTCGTGCTCGATCCGGTGATGGTGGCCACCAGCGGTGACCGCTTGATTGAATCGGCCACAGTGCAGGTGCTGCAGCAGGAGCTTTTTCCGCTGGTGTCGGTGATCACGCCGAATCTGGACGAAGCGGCATTGCTGCTCGGCCGCAGCATTGACAGCGCCGAAGCGCTGGAGCAGGCCGCTGATGATTTGCTGGCATTGGGCGCACGCACGGTGCTGCTCAAGGGCGGTCACCTGCGCGGTGCGGCGGTGGTCGATGTATTTGCCCAAGCCGGGCAGCGCCATTTGCATCTGCGCTCTGAACGCATCGCCAGCCGCAATGTTCACGGTACTGGCTGCACCTTGTCTTCGGCCATTGCCGCCCATCTGGCCTTGGGTTTGCCTCTGCGCGAGGCGGTGCAGCAGGCACGCAATTACATTTTGGCTGCGATCACTGCCGGCGCAGCGGTACAAACCGGCCAGGGCCATGGCCCGTTGAACCATGGCCATGCCCCTGTAGCGACGGCAGTGGTGCCCCTGGACTGATATCACGGCAGCTGCCGATCAGGCCTTCGGCTGAGGCCTGGTCAGCCAGGCTACGGCAAATGTCGCCACCAAGGTTGGCAAAGCCGCGCCCAGGGCAGGGGTGTAGCGGCTAGACAGGTGGTACATGGCAATACCGGACAGCCAGATCAGCACTGGCAGCACGTTCACAGCAGGCGCTTTGTCTAACAGGGTGGCCGCCGGAACACCGAACGCCAAGCGCCCCAGAATCACGCCAAAGAGCGGCACAAACACCGAACTCAGCATCAGTAAAAAAGGCTCAAGACTGTGCATTGGAAGCAGCATGGCCAGCAGGGTGCAGGCCAGCACCATCAACACGCCGAATTGTCGAATGCTCCGGCCCGGCAGCAGACTGTGTGCAGACACTGCGCCCGAGTAAGCATCGCCGTAGGCGTTATCGACTTCGTCGATCAAGATCAAAGACAGCACAATCAAACCGCCCTGGGCCAGCAGCAGCGCAGTGACCAGGTCGGTGCTGGGCAGTGTCAACACCACCAGTACACCCAGCGAATAACACCAGATATTAGCCAGCGCGTAGCCCAGCCAGGTGCCGCGCAGCGCGGCGCCGCCGCTGCGGCCGTGGCGCGCATAGTCGGCCACCAGCGGCAGCCATGAAATCGGCATGGCAATCACCAGGTCCAGGGCCGACATGACGCCCATGCCACCAGCGCCAGCACGGCTCCACAGGGCTTCAAAGCCTTTGAGCTGCGCCATCGACAAAAATTGCCAGCTCAGCCAGATCAGAGAAAGCACCACCAGTGGCAAAGCCACCCGGGCGATCAGTTTGCGGACCAGTTGCACCATGGACACGCTCATCAAGAGCATCACTGCAGCGCCCCATAGCACGGTAACCACATACGGCCAGTAGCCGTCCGCCATGCTGCCGGACTGCCGACCGATGGCCACTGTTGCGTCGCGCATCACAACCAGCTCAAATGCGCCCCAGCCTAGCAATTGGACGATATTCAAGACGATGGGCAATCGCGCAAATGAACGGCCATAAACAGCATGCATCAAGCCGGCGCTGGCCAGTCCGCTGTCGCAGCCTATCTTGGCGACCCAGCCCAAAATACCGGCGCCAAGGATGGAGCCGGCCACAATCGCCAGCAAGGCCTCCTGGGTCCCCATGGCCGGCATCAGGTAAGCGCCGATCTGCATGACCAACAGGCCAACGCCAAGACTGAACCACAGCGAAGCATGATCGCCCAAAGCAAAGACGCGCTCGCCGGCCGTCACCGGACGGAGCGCCGTATTGCCTGCGTCAAGAGGCGCGGCCGGGTGATTTGTAAGTTTTGTCAATGTCTGCTCCAAGCAAAAATTTGCAAATTGGCGCAGGAGGCTTGGGAGCAAAAGGCATGCGACCCGGTTCTTACAGGTGCAGCAATTGCTAACGGCTTCCCTGCGCGAGGATTACCTCAATCAGGTTCAAAGGGACTTTCTCAGTCGGAGCCACAACTTCATGTGAACCCCAACACCCCTAGCGAATGGTTCTTGCGAACCGGGACTGATTCTATTGCAAACCCTTATCCGGTTGCACTGATACCCCCAGCAACTTGTGCAGTTTCGTGCTGGTGGTTGTGTATTGAAGCTGAATGCTCTGGTCCGGAAAAATGAGTGCTGCAGCACCGAAAGCGGCCAGTGCGCATTCGTGAAAGCCACACAAAATGAGTTTTTTCTTTCCCGGGTACGTGTTGATATCGCCGACGGCAAAAATTCCGGGGACACTGGTAGAGAATTTTTCGGTGTCTACCCGGAGCTGTTTGCGCTCCATGTCCAACCCCCAATTGGCCACCGGCCCGAGTTTGGGAGACAGGCCCAAGCTGACCAGCATGGCATCCAAGGGTACTTGGAGCGACACCCCGTCGGTGTTTATCACGTCGATCTGCGTCAATTGACCGTGTTGCGAATGCCAGGCTGTGGGCTGCCCGATCAATAACTTGATGGCCCCGCTTGCATGCAGCGCCCGCAGGCGGGCCACTATCGCAGGCGCTGTTTGAAAGTTATCGCGACGGTGAACCAGGGTCACGCTGGCGGCTCGCACAGCACCTTCACCAGCCAAATTGACGGCCCACTCAATGGCGGTTTCATCCCCACCAAAGATCAACAGATTCTTTCCGGCAAAGTCATAGGACTCGCCTGCGCTGTAGAACACTTGTGTACCTTCAAACTTGGCCAGACCTTCTAGATGCAGGCGTCGCGGCTGGAATGCGCCTGCGCCCGCCGCAATGAAAATGGTTTTGCTGACAAAAAGAGTGCCTTTGGAGGTTTGCACGTCAAAGCGTTTGTCGCTGCGCTGCTCAATGGCGCTGACCTCCTGGCCCAGGTGAAATACCGCACCCATGGGGGCGGACTGCTTAAGCAATGACGCCGTCAGGTCTTGGCCTGTGGTCGCCAGCAAGCCGGGAATGTCATAAATAGGTTTGTCCGGATACAAGGCCATGCACTGACCGCCCGGTTGGGGCAGTGCGTCGACCACATGCGCTTTAATATTCAGCAGACCGAGCTGAAAAACCTGAAACAAACCGACCGGGCCGGCACCGATGATCAGCGCGTCGGTTTCGATGGGGGCGACCTGCTGACCGCCTGGGGCCAGGGCCGCCATCGCTCAGCGAACCAGTTCGCCGAGTTTGCCGGTCTTGTCTTTCCAGTCCTCTGCATCGGCTAAGGGCGCTTTGCGCTTGGTGATGCTTTTCCAGCCTGGCTGGTGAGACAGTTCGATGTTGAGCTTGATGAAAGCCATCTGGTCTGCCGGCAGGTCTTCTTCGGCATAAATGGCGTTGACCGGGCATTCGGGGATGCAGACGGCGCAGTCAATGCACTCGTCCGGGTCAATGACCAGCATATTCGGGCCTTCGCGGAAGCAGTCCACAGGACAAACATCCACGCAGTCGGTGTACTTGCAACGGATACAGGATTCGGAAACGACGTGGGTCATGTTGGTGGTGCAGGGCGGTGAAAACCCCTTATTTTAAGAGTTTTCCCGAGCGCAATCAGGGCAGGCCCAAAATCATCCCTCGTGGGCCGACAGTATCAAAGCGGCACCCGAGGTCTTGTGCGAGGCCGTGTCCACCAGCACCAGCGTGCCCAGAATGCGCGATTGTGCAAAGGGCAGGGCGTCAATCGGCGACTGCAGTACCAGTTCCACCCCGCCGATGGCGTTGGCGTCGAGCTGGGTGGCCGGTTGCTGCGCCAGGGTCTGGATATGGACTTGGTGAACGATGCGCTGCACCTTGGCCTTGACCCAGCGGTGACCCTGCTATGCCCAGTACAGGCGGCCGAGGCCTTGGCGTAAAGGGTCAGGGCGCTCATGTCAGCGGGGAGTGTGCTCTTCGGTCAGCGCAAAATGCGGCGCAAGGTGCACTGCGTCACCCTGGTAGCTGCCCACGCCAAAGCCGGGGTTGCTGGCCAGCACGCGCTCGGCCACGGCCAGCGGCTGGTCGGCGCGCAGCACGGCCACGTCAAAGCCGCTGCGTTGCATCTGGGCCAGCTGGTCTACCAGCACGTCACCGGTGGCGCGAATCTCGCCTTTGAACTCGCGGCGGCGGCGCAGCAAAAAAGCCTGGCTGTAGGCGCGGCCGTCGGTGAACTTGGGGAAGTGCAGGTCAATGCGCGCCACGCCGTTCAGGGCCAGCACCAT
This sequence comes from Rhodoferax sp., assembly GCA_021737905.1. Lineage (GTDB taxonomy): Bacteria > Pseudomonadota > Gammaproteobacteria > Burkholderiales > Burkholderiaceae_C > Polaromonas. The sequence continues at coordinate 9,869 of JAIPDA010000026.1, read as the reverse complement.
CGGGTCGGCGTCGTTGGCCAGTTGCAAAGCCGCGGGCTGTGTACCGGCGTCCTGGTGCTCGTTGGGGGTGAGTAATTTCATGTTTTTTATGTCAAGCTGATCAGACCGCTGCCGGCAGTCGTGCGGCTTTTGCGGCGTCCTTGTAGGGCTCCATCCCAACGCGGCGCAGCGTGGCGATGAAGGTCTCGCCGGCTTCGCGTTGCTGGCGGTAGGTCTCGAGCACGGCTTCGATGACTTCAGGCACCTCAGAGGCAGAAAACGAGGGGCCAACCACCTTGCCAGGCACGGCCGTGCCGCTCAGGGTCGAGCCGTCCGCGCCGCCCAGCGACACCTGATACCACTCAAGACCGTCTTTGTCCACGCCCAGAATGCCGATGTGGCCGCTGTGGTGGTGGCCGCAGGAGTTGATGCAGCCGCTGATGTGCAGGTCGATCTCGCCCAGGTCATGCAGCTCGTCCATGTCTTGATAGCGCTCGGTGATGGCCTCGGCTATCGGGATCGAGCGCGCATTGGCCAGCGAGCAGAAGTCGCCGCCGGGGCAGGCGATCATGTCGGTCAGCAGGCGTATGTTCGGCTTGGCAAAACCGGCTTTGCGCGCTGCGCGCCAGAGCTCGGGCAACTGGTCGCAAGCCACCCAAGGCAAGAGCAGGTTCTGGTCGTGCGTCACGCGCACTTCGCCGGCGCTGAACTGTTCAGCCAGCTCAGCTGCCAGCGCAAGTTGGTCGGCTGTGGCGTCGCCCGGGGCCTGGCCCAAGCGTTTGAACGACAGGGTGACAGCGCGCAAGTTCGGATTTTTGTGTGCACGCACATTTTGTTTAAGCCAGCGCCCAAACTCGATGTCATCCTCAGCGGCTGCACGCAGGATGTTGGCGATTTTCGCGTCGGCGCTCTTGGGGTCGCAGTTCAGCGCAGGCGGCACAAAGCAGGCGCTGACGCGGTCCAGCTCAGCCTGCGTGATGGTGTGCGGGCCGCCGTCGTGCGCCATGATCTGCTGGTACTCGGCTTCCACGTCGTCAAAGTAACGCTGGCCTTCGGCTTTCACCAAAATCTTGATGCGTGCTTTGTAGATGTTGTCGCGCCGTCCGTAGCGGTTGTACACGCGCACGATGGCTTCGATGTAGTTCATCACCTGGTGCCAGGGCAGGAATTCGCGGATCACGCTGCCGATGACGGGTGTGCGGCCCATGCCGCCGCCCACTTGCACTTTGAAGCCGAGCTCGCCTTCGGCATTGCGGATCAGGTACAGGCCGACGTCGTGCCAGGCGGTGGCGGCGCGGTCTTCCAAAGCGCCGCTGATGGCGATTTTGAACTTGCGCGGCAGGAAGGCGAACTCGGGGTGCAACGTGCTCCACTGGCGCAGGATCTCACCAAAGGGGCGCGGGTCGGCAATCTCGTCCACCGCAATGCCGGCCAGCTCGTCGCTGGTGATGTTGCGGATGCAGTTGCCGCTGGTCTGGATGCCGTGCATGTTGACGCTGGCCAGCAGGTCCATCACGTCGGCTGATTTGTCCAGCGGAATCCAGTTGTACTGGATGTTCTGGCGCGTTGTGAAATGCCCGTAGCCGGTAGTTAGTTTGGAGCTGATGGCACGCTCGCCGCTTTGCACCGGCCCCAGCACATCCTGCTTGGCCTGGGCGGCGCGCAGCAACTCGGGCTGCGGTTGGTCGTAGTCGCGGGCAATCTGGGCCAGCACGCGCAGCTGGGCGCTGGACAACTCGCCGTAAGGCACGGCCACCCGCAGCATGGGCGCGTAGCGCTGCACATACCAGCCGTTTTGCAGGCGCAGCGGGCGAAACTCGTCTTCAGGCAGTTGCCCGGCCTGCCAGCGCGTGAGCTGGTCGCGGTACTGGTTGGCGCGGGCCTGCACGAAGGCACGGTCAAATTCGGTGTATTGGTACATGTCGCAGAAGTAAAAAGTCAGATAGCGATGAGTTTGACGCCGGCATAAGCCAGCAAGAGGGACAGGAGTGAGCGAATGACGCGGTCAGGTGTTTTGTGCACCAGTTGAGATCCCAGCCAGATGCCGGGCAAAGAGCCGGTCAGCAGCAAGCCCAGCAGCGGCCAGTCCACAGAACCCAAAGATGCATGGCCCAATCCAGCCACCAAAGTCAGTGGTACGGCGTAAGCAATGTCCGCCGCCACAATGCGTGGCAGCGGCAGCAAAGGGTAAAGCAGCATCAGCGCAGTCACGCCAATCGCACCGGCGCCCACCGAGGTGAGTGTGACCATCGTGCCAATCAAGGCGCCAAAAAATAGCGGCAAGCTCCAGTGGCGGGGCCGGCTTGCTGAGGCCAATTGATGCTGCGCTATCTGGCGCGGTACCTGCTTGCCCTGTATGGCTTTGTAAAGTGTGGCCAGCGCGGTCAGAAGCAAAGCGACGCCCAGCGTCAATGTCATGGTTTTTTGCACCAAGGGGCTGGCCGGACCCAAGCTGTGCAAGACGTAGAGCGTGGCCAAGGCTGCCGGAATGCTCCCCATACTGAGCGTGGCCACCAAGCGCCAAGGCACCAGACGGCGACGCGCCAGGCTGACGGTCCCGCCCATTTTGGTGAAGGCCGCAAACAGCAAATCAGTTCCGATGGCCAGGTGCGGCTTGATGCCAAAGCCGAAAATCAACAAAGGCGTCATCAAAGAGCCGCCACCCACCCCGGTCAAACCGACAATCAGGCCCACGGCAAAGCCGGACAAAATAAAAGCGAACTCATGCATAGGCGGCAACTTTAGAAGAAGCCTGCGTCAGTTCAAACGACAGTTTTCTTCTACGCTTATGCGCATTAGCTTATTCAGGCAAAAGACAGGGCTCAAATTTTTTGAAATCGACTGGCGCGCAATGAATCTGCCAGCCGCTTTTCGAGCGGCAGCGGCTCATGATGCAGCCAGGCTGCCAGCAGCTCAGCGCACAACACGGCAAACGTCAGGCCGCGAGAGCCCAAGGCGGTGCAAACATGAACGCCTGGCAGTGTGCTCTCATCCAGCGCACCGACCAATGGCAAATGATCGGGTGACGCGCACCGCACACCGGCCCAGGCCCTAGCCTGTCCGTGCTCAAACTCTGGTGCCAGGGAAGCTGCTGTGGCAGGCAGCAAATGCCTTAATCGGCCCAACAGCGCCATCTGATCTTCGTTCTTTATGTCGCCATTGGCAGCGTCACGCTCAAAAGTGGCACCCATCAACCAATGGGACGCCAGTTCTTGCCCCGGCTCGCTGGCCAGGTCGAGAGGGGCAGGGAAAGAAGGAATAAAACTACCATCGCCGTTAACCGGACTGGCCGGCAAAGTGGCGTCACGGGGCACCGCGCCCCAGGCCAGTTGGCCGCGTATGGCTTGTAAGGGCATGGCGGTTGTCAAACTGCCGTCCATCTGGCTGCTTTTGAGCAAGGCTGCGCTGTCAAAGCCGACCGCCAGCACCACCAGCGTGGCTTCGGCGATGCATTGGCCCGAAGCTGTTTGAACCTGCCAGCGCGGCTCAAGTCCCGGCATGCGTTGCAATCGGTCTATGTTGACGCCCAGACAGGTGCGTATGCCCGCACCGGAAAGCAGTGTTTGAACCAGCTTTGCAGGTTTGATCCAACCCCCGGCGCCGTGCCATAAAGCGCTGTCGGGCGCGGGCATTACGCCATCTGCCGCAGTGGCCATCCGGCTCCAGCACTCTCCAGCTTCAGGCCAGTCTGGTGGCAGCGCGCCACTGCTGTCAAAGCGGCGCTGCAACACGCCGCAGGCCTGCCAGTCCAAACCTTCACGCAGCTGGCTGCGGGCTGTTTGCCAGGTCGCGCGCAAACCCTGGCGTGAGAGGCGGGACAAGACGCTGTCGTCCGGTGAAACATGCGGCGCCAGCATGCCCGCCGGCAAGCCGGAGGCACCAGCGGCCACAGTCTTGCGGGCATCAAGCACAGTCACCTGCCAGCCACGTCTTGCCAGGCTGGCGGCACATGATGCACCTGCCAAACCAGCACCAATCACCACGCAGCGTACGTCGGCACCGGGCAAAGGCCTGGTGACTTGTCGGGGCGTTTTAGGCTCCCAGCCGGGGTTGAAAAGTGCTTGCAGCATGTGCGCATCAGCCGGCAGGCCGGGGGACTTGATGAGCTCAAAGCCGCAGTGTTTGAGGCCTTCCAGCATGCCGGGTGCCAGCTCACGGAAGGCCAGTCGGGTACCGCGGCGGGAACAACGGGCCACAGCTTTGAGCGTGTTGAGTTCCCACCCGGGCGCTGGATGCTGCGGAGTCAAGCCATTGAGGAAAATGCTGTCCGCAGTCAAGGTTTGCAGCTTGAGCATGTCCTGGGCATTTCCGACACCCAAGCTCAGCAGCACGTGGCCGTCTTCAAAACTCAGCCGGTGCAGGCCGTGGAGCAAACCTTGCCACTGTGCAAACAGTTCCTGCGCCAATGGCAAAAGCTCTGGCAGAGCAGACGCGGCTTTGAGTAAATCACCGCGGCTGAGCGGAAACGGCTCGCATGCAGCAAAGTGCAGGATGCGGGGTCGGGCGGGGTCGGCTTTCCAGGCTTGCCAAGTCTTTAAAAAATTCAAACCCGCGCCAAAGCTGGTTTCTAAAACGCACCATTGAGGCCGCCCGGCCCAGGCCTGGGGCAAACCGCAGCCGTGCAGAAAAGAGGGTTGTATCTGCACGCTGCCGCCGTATCAGCAGGTGCCAAGGGTTCAAGTCGTTGGCGGAACGTAGCCGGCCACGGCGTCTGCGCCGTCGCCAAAAAAGTGCTTTTCCATTTGGCGTGCCAGGTATTGGCGGGCACGCGCATCGGCCAGGTTCAGTCGATTTTCGTTCACCAGCATGGTTTGCTGCTTCATCCACTCCGCCCAGGCTGCCTTGCTGACTTCTTCCCAGATGCGCTTGCCCAAAGGGCCGGGGTAAGGGGGTAAATCAAGCCCTTCGGCTTGCGCGCCGAGTTTGATGCAGTTGACAAAGCGTGCCATGAAATTCTTTCTTAAAAGCAAAAGGGCCAAAGTGGATAGGCGGCCAGGTGAGGAGTCTATTTTATGGACCTTTGCCTGCGAGCCACCTTCCGGGCGGTTTTGCCCCCGTTCCATGCCGTTTTGCGATGACGGTCATCAAAGTTACAGCCTTCTCAGCTCAAGCTTGGACGTTCAGCGTTAAAATAAGGCTCAAGACTTGAAAAAGCGCAAAGACATCGTGGTTTTTTAAGTCAAGCTATGCAAGCCCCACAACGCTTTGAGCGTTAACCGAAAGTAGGCACCGCCCGTGGCAAGATCTGAAACCAAAACCGCTGTTCTACCTGACGGCCTGCGCTATAAGTCCAAAGTTTCCGGCTCGCCCTTTGTGGCAACGACCTCTTTTGGCAGCGCGACCATGTCCTGTTTCATGTGCGGAAAGCATCGCCCGCGCTCGATGATGGGTACCCGCAAAGTTCTGGGTAAAGCCCAAGCCGTTTGCGCGCCATCTTGCAAGGCGCTGGATGAAGCGATCAGCAACGCTGCCGCCGGCAAACAGTAATTATTCAAAATCCCGCCTTGCGGGTTTCGCGCCAAGTTTTTTTTCAGGCGGCGCGCAGCTTAACCGGCCCTCATTCCCCCATGTTTTCTGACCGCAGAACCCTTTTGCCGCGACGTGCCTTGGGCTTGATTGCGCTGGTCAGTTTCTTGATGCTGGCTTTTGGTCTGTATTTGCAGCATGTGGTGGGGCTCGAGCCCTGCCCGATGTGCATTGTTCAGCGTTACGCCTTGTTGCTGGCGATGCTGATCGCCGGTTTTTCTGCACTTGGTCGTAAGCCTGCTTCGCTTTTGTCGGGCTTGTCATTGCTCACACTGACCACGCTTTTCGGAGCTTTTGTGGCCGCCCGCCAAAGCTGGCTGCAGTTGTACCCGCCCCAGATCGCCTCTTGCGGCCGGGACTTCTACGGAATGATTGAGACCTTTCCCCTGCAGCGCGCCATCCCGATGATTTTCAAAGGCAGCGGTGACTGCAGCAAGGTGGACTGGACATTTTTGAGCCTGTCAATTGCCAACTGGTCGTTTTTGGCCTTCACGGCCATTTCATTGGTAGCGCTGGTTCTTCTGCGCGGTTTGTGGCGCCGTCGTAACTAGGCCAACCGCCCGGCCACCTCTGCAGCCGGAGCAGGATTAAGGGCCCAGTTGTTTGACCATCACCTGGCTCTTGCGGTTCAAGTTGTACTTGCGCATGCGCGCTTCGGGCAGCCAATCGATCTCAGCCGGTTTGAAACCGCGCTTCAAAAACCAGTGCATGGTTTGGGTGGTCAACACAAAGATACTTTGTAGTCCGGCAGCGCGGGCGCGCTGCTCAATGCGCTTGAGGATGCGTTCGCCGTCTCCCTGGCTTTGCGTGTGCGGCGACACGGTGAGCGCGGCCATCTCGCCGGTCTTGGCCTCCGGGTAGGGATAAAGCGCCGCACAGCCGAAGATCACGCCGTCATGCTCTATCACGGTGTACAGGCCGGCGTCGCGTTCGATCTCTGTGCGGTCACGCTTGACCAGTGTGCCGTCTTTCTCATAAGGCGCTATCAGTTGCAAGATGCCGCCTACGTCGTCGATGGTGGCTTCGCGCAGGCTTTCGAGCTTTTCATCAATCACCATGGTGCCTATCCCGTCGTGCACATAGATTTCCAACAGCAAGGCGCCGTCAGTGGCAAAGGGCAGGATATGACTGCGCTCGACGCCGTGCTGGCAGGCTTTGACGCAGTGCTGCAAATAAAAGGCCGTGTCGCTGGGTTGCTGGGCGTCAGGCAGATCTGCCAAAAGTTTCTTGGCGGCGGCCAGCGGCAGCTCGGTGTCAATCGGGTTGTCGTCGCTGGCCGGCTGCGCGGGATCGATGCGGATGCCGGGAACCTCGGTCAGAAAAATCAGCTTGTCGGCCTGCAACTCAATGGCCACGCTGGTGGCGACTTCTTCCATGGTCAGGTTGAAGGCTTCGCCGGTCGGCGAAAAGCCGAAAGGCGACAGCAGCACCATCGAGCCGAACTCCAGCGTGCGCCGAATTCCCACGGTGTCCACCTTGCGCACCAGGCCCGAGTGTTTGAAATCAACCCCATCGACAATGCCGACCGGCCGGGCGGTGATGAAGTTGCCGGAGATCACGCGCACCGTCGAGCCGGCCATGGGTGTGTTGGGCAGGCCCTGGCTGAAGGCGGCTTCAATTTCATAGCGCAACTGCCCGGCGGCTTCTTGCGCGCAGTCCAGCGCCACCGAATCGGTGATGCGCATGCCGTGTGAATACTGAGCCTCGTGGCCTTTAGCGGTAAGTTGTTCGTTGACCTGGGGGCGAAAGCCGTGCACCAGCACGATCTTCACGCCCATGCTCTGGATCAGCGCCAGGTCTTGCGCAATGTGCGCCAGCTTGCCGGCCGCAATGGCTTCGCCGGCCATGCCGACCACAAAGGTCTTGCCCCGGTGCAGGTGGATGTAAGGGGCCACCGAGCGGAACCAGGGCACAAAGGTAAAATTGAAAACGGCGGACATGGTTTCTTTGTATGAAGAGGCTTTGCTATCAAAACCTTTGCGCCGATTTTCACCTAAGTTTCACGCTTGTCTGCTATTTCACCTTCCCCCCTGGTTATTGAGTTCCCCGAATCGCTGCCGGTGTCGGGCAAGCGCGACGAAATCACGGCCGCTATTGCCGCGCACCAGGTGGTCATCGTCTGCGGTGAAACCGGCTCGGGCAAGACCACCCAGCTGCCCAAGATCGCCTTGGCCATGGGCCGCGGCAAGCTCAATTACCCCGGCGGTCGCGGCCCGCTGATCGGCCACACACAGCCCCGGCGCATAGCAGCCTCCAGCGTGGCCAAGCGCATTGCCGAAGAACTCAAGACGCCTCTGGGCGACGTGGTCGGCTTCAAGGTGCGCTTTCAGGACCGTCTGGGCCGCGACGCCTCGGTCAAGCTGATGACGGACGGCATTTTGCTGGCCGAGACGCAAACCGACCCGCTGCTGCGCGCCTACGACACCATCATCATTGACGAAGCGCACGAACGCAGCCTGAACATCGACTTTTTGCTCGGCTACCTGCGCCAGCTCTTGCCGCGCCGGCCCGACCTCAAGGTCATCATCACATCGGCAACGATTGATGCGCAGCGCTTTGCGGATTACTTTGCGTCTGCCAGCCCGGCGCCGGACCGCCCCAAGCCGGGCGACGCCCCCTCGGGGGGCAGCGACGACGCGCAGCGCGAAGCGTGGGGGCACAAGATTCCGGCACCGGTCATCATGGTGTCTGGGCGCATGTTCCCCGTCGAGCAACGCTACCGGCCTTACGAGGAGTCTCGCGACTACGACCTGAACGACGCCATTGCCGACGGCGTGGATGAGCTCTGGCGCAGCCCGCACAGCGCGGGCGACATCCTGATCTTTTTGCCCGGCGAGCGCGAGATCCGCGAAGCTGCCGACCACCTGCGCAAGCACCTGGCCCACCAGCCCCTGCTGCGCAACGCCGAAGTGCTGCCGCTGTTTGCGCGCCTGAGCCAGGCCGAGCAAGACCGCATCTTTGAAGGCCACAGCGGCCGGCGCATCGTGCTGGCCACCAATGTGGCCGAAACCTCGCTCACGGTGCCGGGCATTCGTTATGTGATTGACGCCGGCACGGCCCGCGTCAAACGCTACAGCTTTCGCAACAAAGTAGAGCAGTTGATGGTCGAGCCGGTGTCGCAGGCGGCCGCCAACCAGCGCGCCGGCCGCTGCGGCCGAGTGGCCGACGGCATCTGCATTCGCCTCTACGACGAGCAAGATTATGTGGGCCGACCGCGTTTCACCGACCCCGAGATTTTGCGCAGCTCGCTGGCTGCGGTGATCTTGCGCATGAAAGCGCTGCACCTGGGCGCGGTGGAAGACTTCGCCTTCATCGAGCCACCCCAACGCCGCGCCATTGCCGACGGCTACCAGCTGCTGGCCGAGCTCGGCGCGGTGGACGACGACAACGAACTCACGCCGGTTGGCCGCACGCTGGCCAAACTGCCGCTGGACCCGCGCGTGGGCCGCATGATTCTGGAAGCCAAAGACCGCGGCGCGCTGGACGAAGTCATGGTGATCGCCAGCGCGCTCAGCGTGCAAGACGTGCGCGACCGGCCCATGGACAAGCAGACCCAGGCCGACCAGGCGCATGCCAAGTTTGATGACGAGAAAAGCGAGTTCAGCGGGTATCTCAAGCTTTGGAAATGGCTGGGCGACTCGCGGGGAGGCCCTTCGACAGGCTCAGGGCGAACGGTTGAATTGAGGGGCCCTTCGACAGGCTCAGGACGAACGGTTCAATTGAGGGGACCTTCGACAGGTTCAGGACGAGCGGTTGAATTAAGGGGCCCTTCGACAGGCTCAGGGCGAATGGTTGAATTGAGGGGACCTTCGACAGGCTCAGGGCGAACGGGTACAAAAACCGTTCGCCCTGAGCCCCCATCCGTTCGCCCTGAGCTTGTCGAAGGGTCTTCGCACAAGCTCTCCAACCGCCAATACGAAAACCTGCTGCGCGAGAACTACGTCAACATCCGCCGCGTGCGCGAGTGGCGCGACATTCATTCGCAGTTGCACAGCGTCATCGGCGAGCAGGGCTGGCAGCTGAACGACAAACCTGCCAGCTACGAGCAACTGCACCTGTCCATGCTTTGCGGCCTGCTCGGCAATCTGGGCTACAAGCCTGAGGATGCTTCGACGGGCTCAGCACAGGCGGGTGAATACCTGGGCGCACGTGGCATCAAGTTTTTTCCGCACCCCGGCGCCAAGCTGAGCAAAAAACCCGGCCGCTGGATCGTGGCGGCCGAGCTGGTCGAAACCACGCGCCTGTTTGGCCGCGGCATTGCCAACATCGAGCCGCAGTGGGTCGAGCAAGTGGCCGGCCATCTTTTAAAGAAGCAGCTGCTGGACCCGCACTGGGAAAAGAAAGCCGCGCAGGTCACTGCGCTG
>JAIPDA010000025.1 GCA_021737905.1 Rhodoferax sp. | reverse complement strand
GTTCTGCAATTTGCGCCATCGCCAAAAAGGCCTGGGCCAGTCCACGCTCTCGGGCTGCAGATGCGGGTTGCAGCTCGGCCAGGCTCAGGTACTGTTTAAAGGCCGCTTCAGCATTGGTAGCTTGCTTTTCCTGCAGTTGCAGGGAGCCCAGTAGCAGCCAGGCTTGTGCAAAGTCGGCCTGGGTGCGCGTGATGGTCTGAAGTTGCGCCAAAGCATCTGGATAGCGTTGCAAACCAATCAAATTGCGGGCGTAGGCAAAACGCAGCTCGGTTTGTGCACCAGCAGTCTGATTGAGTTGTTGAAGCACCAGGGCTTCTGCGGCGGGCAGGGTCGGGTCCATCAACTCAATCGCCATCATGAGCGGGTCTTCGGCTTTCCGGTCGGCGGCATGGCCGCGCTGCACGGCTTCGAGCGCGCCGGCCTTGTTGTCTGCAGCCAGGCGCAGTCGCGCGGCCATGACCCAGGCTGCTGATGAAGTGGCCGGGGCCCTGAAGTAAGACGCCAGCGCTTGCTCAACCAGTTCTTGCACAAGTTTCTTGTCGTTCACGCGCGCATACAACCTGGGCACCGAGCTCAGGGCCTGAATGCGTTCCTGCACGGGCGTGAGTTCCATCACTGCCTTGAGCGCCTCAGCAGACTCACTCAAGCGGTTGAGTGCCAGAAGAATTTGCAGGATGTAGCGACTGGCTTCGAGCGAGCCGGGCTGAGCCAGCTTCCAGGCCCGGGCTGCCTGCAGAGCGATTTCTCCGGAACGCGACTCCAGAGCCAGGTCTGTGGCGCGCTGAAACAGCCTGCTGTCCTGACTTTTGCGGGCGGCATCCAGAATCAGTGAAACTGCCGGGCCGGCCTCGCCGTTACCGGCGATCAACTCACCGAGCAGCACCTGGTAAAACAACTGCGCATCCATCTGATTGCCAGCGTCGCGGGACGGCCTGGGTTTGGGTGCGGCGGGCGATGTCGCCCCCTGGGCCGGGGCGGGCGGCACTGTTTGTGCAGCCGTCAGCGGAATCAGCAAACACCAAACCGATAAGGCGCACAGGAGTTTTATCTTCATCAAGCCATGATAATTCAAGCCATGCCTGAATTGCCGGAAGTTGAAGTCACCCGCCTGAGTTTTGCCGACCGCATTGCCGGGGCGAGCGTTGTCTCTGTGACCATGGGCAAACCCCTGCGTTGGGCACTGGGCTGCGCGCCGGCCAAGCTGGCCGGTCAGCTGGTCCTGGGCGTGCGCCGTCGGGGTAAGTACCTGCTGATTGACCTCAGCGACGGTTTGCTGCTGGTGCACCTGGGCATGTCGGGCAGCCTGGTGTTTGCCCGCCATTTGCCCGCGCCAGGCAAACATGACCACTTTGAGATGCAGACTTCGCAAGGTTGCTTGCGCCTGAATGACCCGCGGCGCTTTGGCGCGGTGGTTTATGCCCGCAGTCAGTCGGACCCGGTTGCGCAAAAGTTACTCGGTCACTTGGGCGTGGAGCCGCTGGACGAGACTTTTTCTTTGCCCGAATTTCAAGCGGCACTGAAAAGCCGGCAGACCGCTATCAAGCAGGTTTTGCTGGGCGGCGAAGTGGTGGTTGGCGTGGGCAATATTTACGCCAGCGAAGTTTTGTTTCTGGCGGGTATCCGGCCCACAGTGAAAGCTTGCAAAATTTCCAGACCACGCGCGGCTTTGTTGCACGCCGCGATTGTCGAAGTGCTGACCAAAGCGGTGGAAAAGGGCGGCAGCACCTTGCGGGATTTTTCCAATGCACAGGGCGAAAAAGGCTACTTTCAGCTCGAAGCCATGGTGTATGACAGGGCCGGCTTGCCCTGCCGGCGCTGCGAGGCCCCCGTGCGCCGCATCATGCAGGGTCAACGTTCGACCTTTTACTGCGCGGCCTGCCAGAAGTTCTGAGTCCGCATGACACCAGCCTCCCACACTGCCAGCCCTGCGGCTTTGCCCGCTGACCTGGCGCAGCGTTTTGCCGCCGATCTGGTGGCCTGGCAAAAGCAGCACGGACGCAGCACGCTGCCCTGGCAAAACACGCGTGATCCGTACCGCGTCTGGCTCTCAGAGATCATGCTCCAGCAAACACAGGTGAGCACGGTACTGGACTATTACGCCCGCTTTTTGCAGCGCTTCCCCGACGTTCGCGCGCTGGCTTCGGCGCAATTGGACGAGGTGCTGGGTCTGTGGAGTGGTCTGGGCTATTACTCGCGCGCGCGAAATCTGCATCGCTGCGCGCAACAGGTTGCCAGCGAGCACGGTGGGCAGTTCCCGAGGACGGCCCTGGCGTTGCAGACTTTGCCGGGCATAGGCCGCTCAACGGCGGCGGCGGTGGCCTCGTTTTGTTTCAGTGAGCGCGTGGCCATACTGGACGGCAACGTCAAGCGCGTGCTGACCCGCGTGCTGGCTTATTCGGCGGACCTGTCGCAAGCTGCCGCGGAGCGCGTGCTGTGGGACAAAGCCGGCGAACTGCTGCCCGCCGCCAAAGACATGCCGGCTTACACACAAGGTGTGATGGACCTCGGCGCGTCGATTTGCGGTACACGGCAGCCGCAATGTCTGATTTGCCCGGTGCAACACTTGTGCGCTGCCCATCGCCAGGGGGAGTCTGAAAAATACCCTGTCAAGACCCGCAAGCTCAAGCGCAGCGCCCATGCGCTGTGGCTGCTGTGGGTGCTACGCGCTGATGGCGCCGTGTGGCTCGAAAGACGTCCGGCGCGCGGCATCTGGGGCGGCTTGTACTGCTTGCCGGTGTTTGACAGCGAAGAGTTGTTGACCGGTGCGGTTCCTGCTGCAGCACGCGCTAAGCTGCAGCCGAAAACGCCTTTTGTGCATGTGTTGACGCACAAGGATTTGCACCTGAAGCCCTTCGTGATTCAACTCACTGCCCGCCAGAAACTGGGAAATGAGCTGACCGCGGCAGAGCGTGGCGGTACCTGGTTTGACCCGGCAAGCTGGCCCGCGCTCGGGCTGCCAGCGCCTGTTAGAAAACTGCTAGAAGCCGGTGCATGAAGCCTTTGTCTGAAGACTTCCGGCTCAGGCCTTGGATGCGGGCGCGTTGAAATTGGGCAGCAGGAAGGCGACCAACCCCAGTGCCGGCAAATAAGAGCAAAGTTTGTAAATGAACACGATGCCATGCGCGTCGGCAATGGCACCCATCACGGCTGCGCCTAGCCCGCCGAGTCCGAAGGCAAGTCCAAAGAACATGCCCGATACCAGGCCGACCCGACCCGGTATCAGCTCATGGGCATAGACCAAAATCGCGGGGAAGGCCGAAGCCATCAGCAAGCCGATGACCATGGTGAGTACGCCGGTCCAGAACAGGTCTGCAAAAGGCAAGGCCAGCGTGAAGGGCAGGGCGCCCAGAATGGAAATCAAAATCATGGGCTTGCGACCGATACGGTCGGTCAGTGCGCCACCCAGCAAGGTACCCACTGCGATCGAGGCCATGAAAATAAACAACTGGATCTGCGCAGCCTGAATGGGCAGATTGAATCGTTCAATCAGATAAAAAGTGAAGAAAGACGTCAGGCTGGAGCTGTAAACGTTCTTTGAAAACAGCAGCAACATCAGTACGCTGACCAGGAAAAAGACCCTTGCACGCGACAAATGCTGCGTCCGCAGGCTTACACGTGAGCCGGCAGTGCCCGGACGCGAGTGAAGGCTGTACCACATGCCAATTCGAGTCAATAAAAACATACCCACGAGAGCGGCGAGCGAGATCCAGGCAATCGCGCTCTGACCACGCGGCAGCACGATGAAGGCCGCCAGCAAGGGGCCGACGGCCTGCCCGACGTTGCCGCCAACTTGAAAGAAGGCCTGGGCGGTGCCATAGCGACCGCCGGAAGCCATGCGCGCAACACGAGAGGCCTCTGGATGGAATATCGCAGAGCCAGTGCCGATCAGGGCGGCCGCAATCAGGATCACCGCGTAGTTATGCGCTACCGAAAGCAGCAGCAGTCCAATGAGCGTGGAGCACATGCCCAGAGCGAGTGAGTAAGGCTGGGGGTGTTTATCGGTGTACAAGCCCACGGTAGGTTGCAGCAGAGACGCTGTCATCTGAAAGGCCAGTGTGATGATGCCGATCTGGGTGAAGTCCAGACTGAATTCCTGCTTGAGCAAGGGATACAGGGCAGGAATCAGCGATTGAATGAGATCGTTGAGCAGATGGCAAAAGCACAGCGAAATCAGGATCGGTATGGACGCCGTCTGTGCGCTCAGGCCATGGGCAGGGGCCGGAATAGCGCCAGTTTCAGGCTCTGTGGTAGTAGTGGAACCAGTCATGTTGGATGCTGATGAAGGGCGTCCAGCTCACGGTGCCGTTTGAGTGTTTGCCAGTTCGCAGCAAAAGCCAGCGTCAGCACTTCAACCAGGTACACCGAACGATGTTGCCCGCCCGTGCAGCCAATGGCCACTGTGACGTAACTGCGTTGGTCGCGCAGCAGCGCCGGCAGCCATTGACCTAGAAAATTTTCAATGCTGCTGAACATATCGGTCACTTCAGGGTGACTTCGCAGGTAGTCGGCCACGGGCTGGTCACGGCCTGTGAGTGAGCGCAAGTGGCTTTCGTAGTGCGGGTTGGGCAGCATGCGCACGTCAAACACATAGTCGGCGTCCAGCGGCACGCCACGTTTGAAGGCAAAGGACTCAAACACCAGGGTCAGCCGGCTTGCCGGGGCCGCCACCAAAGTTTTGAGATAAGTCTGCAGCTGAGAGGAGCGGATGATGCTGGTGTCGATGACCTGGGCTTGTTCGCGTATTTCCGCGAGCAGTTCGCGTTCGTGCTCGATCGCCTCAACCAGTGCCCTGTGCGTGTCGCAAGCGTTAACGCGCGACAGCGGGTGCATACGACGGGTTTCAGAAAATCGTCGCACCAGCGTGTCGGTGCTGGCGTCCAGAAAAATCGATTTGATGGCCATGCCCTGAGCTTGCAAAGCCAGCAACTGCTTGGGCACCAGCGGCAGTGATGCAGCGCTGCGCACATCCATCGCAATGGCCACGCGGCTGGCTTTGTGTTTGTGTTCGAGTGCGACAAAACTCTCGAGCAGCTCGGGCGGAAGGTTGTCCACACAGTAGTAGCCAGCGTCTTCCAGGGCGCGCAGCGCGACCGACTTGCCCGAGCCGGACATGCCGGTGATCAGCACCATTTCCATGCTTGTCATGGCCGGGTTGGGTGTATTCATGCACCCAACATTTCTTTGGCGTGCGCCAGCGTGGCCGGCGAGAGTTTTTCGCCGCCCAGCATGCGCGCAACTTCTGCGACTCTGGCCTGGCCTTCCACGGCGTTGACGGTGCTGGCGGTGCCGTCCTTGTCGCTGTGCTTGGCGACCACCAGGTGCTGGTCGGCGCAGGCTGCTACTTGGGGCAGATGCGTGACTGCCATGACTTGCCGGTCTTTGCCCAACTGGCGCATCAGTCGCCCCACGGTTTGCGCCACAGCACCGCCTACGCCGGCATCGACCTCGTCAAAAATCAAAGTCTGCGCCTGGCCCAGCTGGCTGGTGGTCACCGCAATGGCCAGCGCGATGCGTGACAACTCACCGCCCGATGCCACCTTGCCGACCGGCCGCGGCGTGCTGCCGCTGTGGCCGGCAACTAAAAACTCGGCCTGCTCCAGACCGTAGGCTGCAGCTTGCTCGAGCTTGTTTAGCTTGACTTCAAATTGTCCGCCCTGCATGCCCAGCCCTTGCATGGCCGCCGTGATGGCTTTGGCCAGGGCAGGGGCGGCTTTCTGCCGGGCTTTGGAGATAACTGCTGCCTCTTGCATGTACGAGGCTTGTGCCAGGGTGGCAGCAGCTTCGAGCGCGGCCAGATCGGTGGCTGCGTTGAGCTTTTGCAGCTCCTGGCGCCAGCTTGCCAGCAGTTCAGGCAGTTCGGCTGGCGGGCGCTTGTAGCGCCGCGCCAGACTGAGCCAGCTGGCCAGGCGCTCATCCAGCGCACTCAGGCGTTGCGGCTCCAGCTCGGAGTGCCTGGCATAGCCATTGAGCGAGTGCACTGCGTCTTCAGCCTGTGCCAGCGCGCTTTGCAGGACCTCCAGCGGGGCGACGAATTGCGGCTCGATATGCGCTTGCGCCTGCAGTGCAGAAGCGGCCCGTGCGAGCTGGCTACAGGCGCTGTCCTCGGCATCCTGCAGGGCTTGCAGCGCGGTTTCGACAGCTTCACGCAGGGCTTGCGCATTGGACAGGCGGCTGTGCTGGGTGTTGAGTTCTTCCCATTCGTCCACGCCGGGCCCCAGCTTGTCGACCTCGCCGATTTGCCAGGCCAGGCGTTCTTGCTCGCGTTGCAGACTGTCTTGGGCGCTGCGGGCCTCGTCCAGTGTTTTTTGCGCTGTGCGCCAAGCCTGCCAGCTCAGGCCGAGCGGGCCCAGTGACACGCCGGCAAACGCATCCAGCAGACCGCGCACCGCATCCGGCCGCGTCAGGCTTTGCCAGGCGTGTTGGCCATGGATATCGACCAGCAGGTCTGCGATCTCCCGCAGCTGTGTGGCGGTGGCGGGGCTGCCGTTGACCCAGGCTCTGCTCTTGGCCTGCAAATCGATGGTGCGCTTGAGCAGCAACTCTTCGCCGGCCGGCAAACCGTTTTCATCGAGCCAGCCTGCCAGCGAGGCAGGGCAGTCAAATGTGGCGCTGATTTCGCAGCGCTGCGCGCCTTCGCGCACCATGGCGGCGTCGGCGCGCGCACCCAGTGCCAGTTGCAGGGCGTCGATCAAGATGGACTTGCCGGCGCCGGTTTCGCCGGTCAGCACGGTGAAGCCTTTGCTCAGGTCCAGCTCCAAGGCGTGGACGATCACAAAATCCCGCAAAAAAATACTTTTCAGGCTCATGAAACAGTGCTCGTTGCAAGTTGGCTGTGGCCTCAGGCCACGCCTTCGTTCCAGTGCAGCTTCTTGCGCAAGGTGTCGAAGTAGCTCCAGCCGACCGGGTGTAAGAACCGGACCTGGTGCGCAGATCGACGCACGATGATGCGGTCGCCATGACGCAGGCTGGCAAAAGTCTGCATGTCGAAGTTGACGCTCGGATCGCGTCCGGCCACGATCTCGATGGCGATTTCTCCTTTGTCGGAGAGCACGATGGGCCGGTTGGACAGCGTGTGCGGAGCAATCGGGGCCAGAACCCAGCCGCCGATAGAAGGGTGTATCAGCGGCCCACCTGCCGACAAGGCATAGGCCGTCGAGCCGGTCGGAGAGGCAATGATCAGGCCGTCCGCCCGCTGGTTCGCGACAAATCGGCCATCGATTTCGACCCTTAACTCCACCATGCCGGCTGACGCCCCTCGGTTGACAACAACGTCGTTCATGGCGGTGGCATGGAAGACAGATTGGCCGCCACGCACCACCTCAGCCTGCATCATCCAGCGCGGGTCTTCCTGGTAGTTCCCATGGAGCATGGGCGTCAGCGTGGTCTGGTAGTCGTCAAAGGCAATGTCGGTGATAAAGCCCAGCCGACCCTGGTTGATACCGACCAATGGCACGCCAAACTGCGCCAATTGCCGGCCTATGCCCAGCATGGTGCCGTCGCCACCGACCACCAGACCGAGGTCGCATTGCTTGCCAATTTGCGCAACATCCAAAATGGAATGCGCCGTGATGCCGGTATTTTGAGCGGTGTCTTTTTCCAGCGCTATGTCGCAACCCTGCTCAATCAGGAAGCGCGCGATGTCCTCCAGTGCCGAGCGTGAACCCTGGGCCTGGTATTTACCTATAAGGGCGACATGGCGGAATTTAGAGCTCATTTTTAAATTACATCACAACCGGCTCGCAGGTATTCGTAGAATCAAGCGCATGTTAGACGACCGTGCCAAGTTACTGCTCAAGGCGCTGGTGGAGCGTTACATCACCGAGGGACAGCCGGTGGGTTCACGCACGCTCTCACGGGCATCGGGCCTGGAGCTCTCGCCAGCCACCATTCGCAACGTGATGAGCGACCTTGAAGAGCTGGGCCTGATTGTCAGCCCCCACACCTCGGCCGGCAGGGTTCCCACGGCCAAGGGATACCGGCTGTTTGTCGACACCATGCTGACCCTGCAGCCGGCTCATTTGAGCGCCGGCGGTATGGGGGCGCAAGTGCTGGCCCCCGACCAGCCCCAGAAAGTTCTCAGCAACGCGGCCCACATGCTGTCGAGTTTGTCGCAGTTCGTGGGTGTGGTGATGGCACCCAAACGCACATCGGTGTTCCGGCATATCGAGTTTTTGCGGCTCTCCGAGCGGCGTTTCCTGGTCATCATCGTCTCGCCGGACGGCGATGTGCAAAACCGCGTCATTTTTACCGAGACCGATTTCACGCAAGCCCAACTGATTGAGGCGGCGAACTTTCTGAACTCCCACTACACCGGCATGGCCATCGAAGAAGTGCGCCAACGGCTCCAAAATGAGGTGGAAGTGCTGCGCGGTGAAATTGCCAGTTTGATGCAGGCGGCCGTGCAGGTCAGCTCCGAAGCCAATGAGTCGCGTGACGAGGTGGTCATTTCCGGTGAGCGCAACTTGCTGGCGGTGAGCGACTTTTCAGGCGATATGGGCAGTCTGCGCAAGCTCTTTGATTTGTTCGAGCAAAAAGCCCAACTCATGCGCCTGCTTGATGTCTCCAGCCGGGCCGAAGGTGTTCGCATTTACATCGGCGGCGAAAGCCAGGTCGTTCCCTACCAGGAACTGTCAGTGGTGACAGCGCCTTATGAGGTTGACGGCCAAGTGGTCGGCACACTGGGCGTGATCGGCCCTATGCGCATGCCCTACGAAAAGATGATTCAGATCGTTGACATCACCTCCAGGCTGGTCAGCAGCGCGCTGAGCCACAGCAAGTAAAGCCAGCTTCGGACGAACAGGAAAAATCCGTTCAAGGTGGCCCAAAAGCCCGGGCTGCCCAAAAAAGTACCAGCGTCAAACACGGGCGAAATAGAGCCAAGCATGGACACCGACAGCTTCGTGCTCCTCGGCAGCATTGGAGTCACTCAGACTTCAAATCGAGGCAAGTACAATAATCTAGGGGCCTATAGCTCAGTTGGTTAGAGCAGAGGACTCATAATCCTTTGGTCCCAGGTTCAAGTCCTGGTGGGCCCACCACTTAAAAAGCTACTCATCCGAGTGGCTTTTTTCACCCCAAGTCATCAAGACCACCGCAGGACTAAAGCGAGTCAAAGGTTTGCTTCGCAGCTATGAGAGCAGCGAAGCAGCGCAAGCACGACAACAGGACCGCACTGCTGTTTTTTTACGACTTCTTGTGGGCCGCGATCGGTCTGAAGCGTTAGGCTGCCACCATGTCAGTACTCGCTTGGCAAGATGATCACCCTGTGCTAGCGTATCCCAGCTGGCCACGCCCAAGGCGTCATCGCTGAAGTCAACGTCCAGCAATTGCTAATTTTTAGACCACGTCCTGACTTGAATTTTTTCGGCTGCCCGTTTGTTGCTGCCGCAGACGCTGACGATTTTGATGGCTCTGTCGCTGGGTGCGATGGGGGTGTGAGTTAACGCAAACCCTCTAGCTCCGCGCCAGACTTTCAGCCCTGCGCAGGCTGGTCTTTGTAATAGCCTATGGTGTCGCCCTGTGTGGTTACACCCAGGCCATTGAGCAGGCGGTTGGAGTAGTTGAAATACGCGCATACCTGGTTGACCTCCAGGATTTGACCATCGTCACAACCAGCAGCATGCAACGCATCAAAATCATTTTTGACCATTTTTGCAACGTCCCTGGTGAGCTTTCCCGCGTAAACCAGTAACGCCAATTCCTTGCCACTGAACACCCTTTCAGGCTGGCCCTGTAGCAACGCCAGGCGTACGGCCTCAGCCCGGTCTGGGTCGGCCATCAGCCTTCTTGCATTGGCAAAATGGTGTTTTAAGCTGTAGTCACAGCTGTTCAGCATGCTCACGTAAGACGCCACAACTTCCAAAAAAACAAAGGGCAAGGTGTTGTCTGAGCTATGCAGCACACTGCGGTACAAGGCCACATGGCCCTCCATGGTGTGCGGCCGCAAGCTGTGCGCCTTCATCACGTTGTCTACAGTGCCATGCGGCGTCTTCACTTTTTCATAGGCCGTGGCCAGCGCCCCACGGGCTTGGTCAAGAGGAATCATCTGTATCCATGCAGACATTGTGTTCTCCGATTTAATCGATGTACAAGGGCTGGGACGGCCGGGAAAACAAGCGCATGACCATGGGCTCGAAGTGTGACAAAGGCGCGCACTCGTAAGCTGGATCAATGGCTGCTTGATCGTAGCGCTCGACAAAAGTGGCGGCCCATTCAAAGTTCGGATGTCCGCGCCAGCGTTCGCGAGCCTGGGGATCGGCGTGGGGATGATGAGGACAGTGCACGTCTTGAAAAATGGCGTGGCGTCTGAGCATCCAACGGTTGCGCTCAGACACGTAATTGCCCAGCAAAGCAGCCGCAAATTCACCGTGACTGTCTGGGCAACTGATGAAGCCGATGTCGTGGAAAAGGCTGACGACGATGTCTTCTTCGTTTAAGCCATCGCGCAAGGCCATGGTGGCCGATTGCAGACAGTGCCTGAAATTATTGATACGGTAACCGAATGTCTCGTCAGCCTCAGAGTCGGCCAACATCCGCAGCGCTTGGCGCGCCTGTTGCTCACGGTAATAGATGTGCCGCTGGCTTTGCAACACTTGCCAATCCTTGGTGCTGAAATGCTCCAAGCTGATTTTGTCAATGTGCTGCCAGTCGGCATACAGCAAAGGGCTATTAACAGGCTCTAACGGGTGATCCATCACGGTCTCCTGAAAGCAAGCAGCCACGCCTCAAGGGCGTCACGCCAAGGGGCCAAGGTTTGTTGAAGCGTGCGGTCAGCGGCCATGGCATCTTCCCACACCCAGAGTTTGGCAGGAATCTCCAAAGGCTGGCCTAATTCCAGAAAAAGACGTCGGGCCAGCGGCAAGGTGACTGCAAAACCACAATCGGCCAAGGAGGGTTGGCTACCGGCCATGCAAGGGCTCGCCACAGCCACCGTGGCCAGACGCTGCAAGCGGTCCTCAAGGGATACCTTCAAGGACAACAAGCGCGAGCCCTGGGTGGGGTCTTTGATCAAAGAAAAGAGCGCTCTGACTTGCGGCTCCACGTGTAAATCGTGGAGGCGGGCCAAGCAACGCACCACAGCCCGGGCCTGCGGCTGTGCGGGCAGCAGCGGGCGATCGGGGAACGTTTCCTCTAGGTATTCCAGAATGACCTCAGACTCGGCTAGCAAAAAGCCGTCATGGTCAAGCGCAGGTATTGTGCCCATGGCCACCCGCGCAGACCACGCCGCTGACTTGTAACCGCCTTCAGGTTCGCGCTCTTCAAAGGCCAGGCCGCGCCAGTTCAGCGCCAGTCTCACCTTGGCGGTGTACGTTGACAGCGGTGATCCGTACAAAATGATCATGTCAATTTAAAAAAAGACCAAATGTCTTGGTACGCGTCGTCTACCGCAGCCTTGAGCAAGGCATGGCCTTGAGAGGCAGTGGCCAGCGCCGAATGCGAGCCTACTCGACCGTCTGGAAATTCAGCCCGGTGAGCTTGCGCGTCCAAGTGGTTATCACCCGCATGTAAGCGGGCATAACCCTCAGGCAAGGGCTTGGGCGGATTTTGAACTTGGGCAAGCTCAGAAGAACCACTGGGAAACCGATCACCCAACAAAGCCATCGCAATGGCCAACTCACTGGGGGTGGCATGCATGCCCTCCCAATCGCCGTACCATTGCTTGCGCAATTGGTCAGGGCTTGGATAGTCCCACCAAGATCGCAGACGACATTGTGGGGCCGTACCGCTTCGCATACCCATGCTCCACTGCGCATAAAAATCTTGGCATGCGGCGTTAACGGCTGCGATGTTGGCACCGTGGCCGTTAAGAAAGTAAAAGCGATTAAAGCCTTGTGATGTCAGGCAGTTAAGCACATCTTGCACCATAGCCATCAGCGTGCTTGCGCGCAAGCCGATGGTTCCGGGAAACCCTAGATTAAATTGAGCCGGCCCGAAAGAAAGGGCTGGTGCCAGCAGCCAATTGCCGCGCTCGGCAGCACCTTCAGCGACCGCATTTGAGACCAGCGCGTCGGTACCAATAGGGCCAATGGGACCGTGCTGCTCGGTCGAGCCGAGCGGGATGATGACGCCGCGGCACCGATTTAAATATTGCTCAACTTGCGGCCAGCTTGTATAGGCAAGATACATTAGCTAAATTATAGTGAAGCTTTCATTTCTGGCGGAGGTGTTATCCATGAGTCAGTCGTTTGCGGGGTCCTTGCCGCTGATCCGGTTTGATAACGTGAGCAAGTCCTTTGGCCAATTCAAGGCCTTGGACCAAGTGAATTTATCCGTTCGCAGCGGTGAAAAAATTGTAATTTGCGGCCCCTCGGGGTCGGGCAAGTCCACGTTGATTCGCTGCTTGAGCCAACTCGAGCATCACGATGGTGGACAAATCTGGGTGGAGCACACTGAAGTCGGCTCTGCGGCATCGCAGCAGGCCTTGTCGCGCAGTGAGATAGGCATGGTGTTTCAGCAATTTAATTTGTTTGGCCACCTCTCAGTCCTGGACAACCTCACATTAGCACCCATGCGAGTGCGCAGCATGACGCGCGAAGAAGCCAATGCCTTGGCTATGACCTACTTAGAACGGGTGGACATTGCTGATCAAGCGTATAAATTTCCCGCTCAACTTTCGGGCGGGCAACAGCAACGGGTGGCTATTGCGCGCTCTCTGTGCATGCGGCCGCGCATCATGCTGTTTGATGAGCCCACATCCGCATTAGACCCAGAAATGATCCAAGAGGTGCTGGGTGTTATGGAGGGGCTGGCCGAGGAGGGCATGACCATGCTGTGCGTCACGCACGAAATGGGTTTTGCCAGACGGGTTGCTGATCGGGTGGTTTTTATGAACCAGGGCAAGCTGGTTGAAGACGCGCCTCCGACGGAATTCTTCAACGCCCCACGCAGTGAGCGCTGCCGCCAATTTCTAGACCGAATCCTGCAACACTGAACAAAGCGCTGAGGCTTGGCTTTAGCGCAAGCCGTTAGACAGTCGCTTTTCAAGCCTGCGCACACCCCATGAGGTGAGCAAAATCAACAGCAGGTACTCGACCACCAAAGCAGTGTAAATTTCAAGCGGCCGGTACTCTGAAACGTTGAGTTCATTGGCCCGCCGGGTCAGCTCTTGAAGACCGATCACGGACACCAGCGAGCTCATCTTCATCACATACACAAACTGATTGCCCAAGGCGGGCAAGATGATTCGAATGGCCTGTGGGAAAATAACAAACCGAAAAGCATCACGGCTGGACAAACCCAAAGTTTGTGCAGCTTCGCGCTGGCCTTTGGCCACCGACTGGATACCAGCACGGAAAATCTCCGATTCAAACGCCGCATCAGACAGCGCCAGTGAAATGATACCCGCCGTGAAAGCGCCAAATTGCAGGCCAGACACCATGGGCAGGCCGTAATAAACCCACAGCAACAACACCAACAGGGGAATGGACCTGAACACTTCCACATAAACACGCGAGATGGTGCGCAAGGCCTTGGATTTCGACAGCGCAGACAGCGCCAGCAAAACCCCCATGACCACTGACACCGCAATGGCGGTCAGCGACAAGGCCAGAGTCAACCAAATGCCGGCCAGCAGAAAGGACAGGTTGGAGGCCCCCTTGTCGGTCCACGGGTTCAGGGTGTACCAACCCCATGTGTAGGCCGTGCCGTCACTGGTCCCACCGCAGGCCGTCAGCAGCCCCAAGGCCGCCAGCACCACCAACAAGCCGGCGGAGTGACGCTTCATGTCAGCAGGGCTGATCGATCACGAACCCAGCCATTTTTTTTCAAGAACGTCAAAAAAGCCTTCAGATTTCTTTAAAGCCACCCAGTTGTTCACAAAAGTAGTCCAGACTGGATCGCCTTGGGGCAGGGGGTAAGCAAAAGGCCGCTTGTTGCGCAGCTCAGCTTTGGATATCACCGTCAAACTGGGGTGGGTCTTGATAAGGGTCGCCGCCTCTACGTTGCTGGTAATGGTGGCCACTGCACGGCCAGCCAACACCTCTTGGTAGCCTGTTGCTGGTTTTTCAATACCCCGCACGCTGGCCTGGGGAAAGTGAGCCTTGGCCTGCTCTTCAAACACAGTGCCCAAGGACACGGCAATTTGCGTGCCGCTTCGGTTGAGGTCTGCCCAGGTGTTAAAACGGGCTGCGTCCGCCTTGCGAATCACTGGCACAGTGCCGGCCTCGATATAAGGGTCAGAAAAAGCCACTGTTTTGGCCCGCGCTATGCTCAAGGAGGCACCCGAGAAAACGTCATAACGGTTGGAGGTGATGCCCGCCACCAAAGTGGCCCATTCCGCAGGGACCCACTCGATTTTCACGCCCATGTCTTTGGCGAGTTGCTCCATGGCCTCGATGTCAAAACCACGGTAGCTGTTGGTGGCCGCATCGCGGACCGACATGGGGTTGAAATCGCCAGTAGTGCCCACGCGCAAGCTGCCTCTTTCCATGATGGTTTGCAGACGACTTTTGGCAGGCGCACCTTGGGCCGCTGCAGGATTTTGAAAAGCAGCCAGGGCAAGCAAAGTGATGGACAAAATTGACTTGAAAAACTTCATTTGGACACCTCTAAAAAAGTGATGGGGATAGGGTCAGTAGGGCGTGGAATACCCAGTCAAACATGGAACTTTTGTGAAATACTTCAACAGCATATTGGAACAAGCATATCATGGTTAAAACCAAGAATATCGAGCAAATTTGCACACATCACTTTAAGATGGAGTAGAAATTATTTTTAAATTAGAGTGTGCAATATAGTTTTCTTGAGCTTCTCAAACAGAGCTTAACTCAACACCGAGGTTGGCCAAGGGCTTGGCGGCGCGCCGAACCCCAGGC
>JAIPDA010000024.1 GCA_021737905.1 Rhodoferax sp. | reverse complement strand
CGCGCCGGTCTCTTCAATCAAATGCGGCTCGTTCTGACCGCATCCAGGTGTAGACCACGCCCAGGCCTGCTGTCGCGCCAGTCGATCGGCGTACCAGGGGGCTGCTTTCGTTGGCTGCGCCGGCAACGCTGTCCAGTCGCGCAAAGCCGAACAAGTTCCAGTCCCTTCCCAGGCTGCGCGAAAACGTTGTGCCCAAACGCAAGGACACCAAGCCGCTTTGAGCCGTATACGCCGGGCGCATGGCGGTGGCTTCCGAGCTGCGTACTTCATAGAAAGTTTGTGCCAGACGTGTGTCGGCAACGATGGCGCTGACCGACGTGCTGTAACGCCAGCCGCTGTCGGACCGCCTTGAGTAGGTGAGCTTGGGCTCAAAGCTCCAACCCCGGTGGGCGGCCTGGTCACTAAGGTCAAGCACTGCGCGCACTGGAAACACCGCACTCAGGCGGCCACCGGCAGGCCCGGCGCCCAGATCCCACTTCAGGCGAGGCCCCAGCTCCACCAAGGTGCCCAGCTTGCGCATGCCTTGGCGGGCCTCAATGGTGTCACTTCCTGAGCCAAAGGCACCGGCAAAACCCAGGTCCAGCTCGAAAGTCTCAGTCTTCAGGGCGCGGATGCCTGCCGTCTCACGGTCGGCTCTGAACACATCACCGCGATAGATGAAGTAAGGCAGCGCCAGGGCTCTGTTGACCTGCTGATCTGAACCCGGATAGGCGTTCTGCGACACCCCCAGCGCGACGCCGCCCAACTCCCAAAGTGGGGCCCCGCCGGGCCTATCGTCGGCCTGCGCGAGGGCAGCCGTGCTGAGAACCGCGCAGCAGCCGGCGACTACGCCACGCCAGGTCGGCAAGTTGCAGAGCCCGCCAAACGGCTGGCGTGATTGATGGTTCATGGTTTTGTCCTGTGAGGGAGCTTGGCGATATGTCGGTGCACAGATGGAATCATGGACCCTAATTGAATTGGAGAGTCCAACAATTTAATTTAATCATGCTGCGCTCGGGGGCTTAAAGGGAGTTGGGGGAATTGGGGAATCTGGGGTCAGATCCCGTCACTTCCTTCATCCGTTCGCCCTGAGCTTGTCGAAGGGAATTGAGGTCATATCCCGTTACTTCCTTCATCCGTTCGCCCTGAGCTTGTCGAAGGGCCAATATCAAACCGACTGCACCGTGAACTTCACCCCCAGAGCGTGCGCGACTTTCATCACGGTTTCAAAACGGGGCTTTGCGCCTGGGGACAGCGCTTTGTACAGGCTCTCCCGGCCAAGACCTGCATCTTTGGCGACTTGGGTCATACCTTTTGCACGGGCCACATCGCCAAGGGCAAGCAAAAGAAGGTCTGTGTCGTTGGCTTCCATCACGGCCGACATGTATTCGGCGACGGCATGATCGTCTTTAAGGTACTTGGCCGCATCAAACGCGACCAGCTTCAGCGGGGCTTTGGCCTTGGTCATCAATCTTCTCCAACTTGAGTGGCTAGTTTCAATGCGCGTCGAATGTCTCGCTTCTGCGATGACTTGTCGCCGGCATTGAGCATGATCACAATGAATCGACCGCGACGGACAAAGAATTGGCGCCTGACCCTGTTTTTACTATTGATGTTGAAGGAGTTAGAAATGGTGTCTTACCCCATTTCTATTTCTATTTCTATTTAAAACCTAGCAGATCATGGAAATTTATGATTGGGGAAAAGCTCTTTAATATTTGGCTGGTATATTATTTCAGAATCTTGTTTTTTTGTTTTTACACCCCGTAGGCTTGATTCGCTACAGTCGCCCGATATTTCATAATTATGCGTGGCCCACGTACAAGAAGAAACTTCTGAGCGCTCTTCCCCGAATCTATTCTTCATAACAGTATAAAGCTCTAAACCTGCAACTATGCCTTCACCAGCGCAGTAGTATTTAGAGCCGCCATAAACAATGAGATTTGCTGCGGATTTACAGTTTATAAGTGGCGTAAATTTATAGCCATCAACTTTCCTGGGCTGGCAATAATTTATACATTCGCGCATCAAGGCCTTATTTTTAGCATTTTCTTTGTCAAGTTCAGTAATGTCATTACCGGGCATTCTTCTTTGTTTCGCAGCAAACTCAGCAGCACGCTCCTCTAAAGTTGTGGAACCAGTCACAAATGAAAAAAATAAGAAACTAGCGGGAAGTACTTGCAAAAACCTCATAAATTTTATCCTTAACAAATATTTAGTGGGCAATCTGCGTTAGTCTTAGCTTTTTTGGCGACTCAATCACAGCCATTAAAGTTCTACGCCAAACAGTCCTGCGCCATTTTTTGCGCGTAAGCGATTTGCTGCGGGGACATGTGCTCGGCAACAATATCGCAGCTCTTAATGGCAATTGCGAAACCTTTAGTTGCGGCAAGGGAATTTGGGGTCAGATCCCATTTACTCTATGATCCAACCTTCTGTTCGAGTTCTTTAAGATATTCCATCAATGCTTTGATTTGTACTTTATTCGTTGCCAGGGGGTATCCGGCTGGCCCCGAACGAAGCAGGTCGTGATGGTCTACTGCGAGAAGGCCGTTTCTGAGGTATTCCTTGTAGTCTTGTAGCGGCATCTCTGCCATTGTTTGAATGTCAACAGCGGTGATGTCTGTGTTCCATGTGAATGTCTGGTACGGCATAAAGTATTTTTTGTGGAGTGGGGTTAGACCCTAATAGTTCATTTTGGCTTCTTGGGTTGCCCGGGATTACGGTGAGGAATAACTTTTTTAACTTCTTTCACCTTTTTATCTATTTCTGAAAAAGCATCATTGGCACCATCCTTTTTACCTTGGTTGTAAATAGCTTCCAGGATCTGACTGAGCCTTACGCCTTGGTAAAACGTCATGTCCTCGATGATTTCCTTGAGCGCCTTTGATATCCTAGGTGTGGCATAAACAGAAACTGTTCCCGACGCTACTTGAATGACATTTTTAACGAAACGAGGTTTCCCGATAGTCTTCTTTGTGGGTAGAGATATTGTAGGGGGGATCTTTTTAGCCATAGTCGATATTTCCTGTGTTGATCGAACGTTTTAGTTAATCTGGCGGCATCGGTAGGTCGATGCTGAGCCAAAATTTAGTGAATTTCAGCGAAGGCATGCCGCTGGCGCTCCGGTTGAGCGAGGGGTTAGGCCGCAATTTCGCTCTTGTAAAAATTGAAAACCATCTTGGCATCGCACAGATGGCAGTTCAGCCCAGTGTTGCGATAATCTTCGCGCGATTCTTGGAGGAGCGATGGCCGGTTGCTGAAGTAGCAATTCGCACAATACTTCGGCTGCGACTGAAAGGGGCCACGCCTATCTTTTTTCATGTATGCAAATACTCCCTGAGCGACCTCAACCTGCTCCAGCAGTTCGGCATCTTTTTTCCACAAAATAAGCGCCTCTAGTTCCGCCTCCCGGTCACGGAGTTGCTTTGCAAGTAAAGACTGCTGCTCCTGGGACGCCAAAGCAACAGCATTTGCATTCATTAACTTAGTATTTACTTCTGTTACCGCCAGCAAGATCTCGTTATAGTTAGACAAGCCATTAGCAGACTTAAGTAGCGAAGCGAGCGCTTGAACACTCTGTGTGGCTCCAAGTAGTTCGGGAATCATGAGTGCAAATATCCTTTCAAATTGAGGGCAAGTCCCATTTATTTAGATTGCAATGGAGCCCGTTGGTCGGCGAAAGTCAAAAAGTTCGGTTCGGCGGGCTTGGTAGATTCGAGCATCAGCGCTGGTGGATGGCACGCTTGCACTATAAATATAAAAGTACTATTTTGTAAAGTTTTATAGTCATTTATGCCGCATCAACGAAAGACTGCTCGGCTGGGGATGGATTCCTGCCTTCGCAGGAATGACGGGGCGGGGGCAGGACTGACGGGGCGGGGGCAGGTCGGACGGAACGGGGATGGATTCCTGCCTTCGCAGGAATGACGGCACTGAGCGTGAACAAATTTCTACCACCCACCCTCCCCCCTGCAAATTTCCTCAATCTCCCGGCTCGGCATTGCCGTTAGCATCTAGCCCTTAACTGGAGACAAGACCCATGCCCGTGATCACCAACATTGAAGACTTGCGCGTTTTGGCTGAGAAGCGGGTGCCGCGCATGTTTTATGACTATGCCGATTCGGGCTCGTGGACCGAGGGCACTTACCGGGCCAACTCGGAAGACTTTCAAAAAATCAAGCTGCGCCAGCGCGTGGCGGTGAACATGGAAAACCGCAGCCTGGCCACCAAGATGGTGGGCATGGACGTGAAGATGCCGGTGGCGATTGCGCCTGTGGGGCTGACGGGCATGCAGTGTGCCGACGGTGAGATCAAGGCTGCGAAGGCGGCTGAGAAGTTTGGCATTCCGTTCATCCTCTCGACCATGAGCATTTGCTCGATCGAGGACATTGCCGCCAACACCACGGCGCCGTTCTGGTTTCAGCTGTACATGATGCGTGACCGCGAGGCCATGGCCACCATGATTGAGCGCGTGCGCAAGGCCGGTTGCAATGCGCTGGTGCTCACACTCGACTTGCAGGTGATTGGTCAGCGCCACAAAGATTTGAAGAACGGTCTGACCGCCCCGCCCCGCCCGACCCTTGCCAATATCATCAACCTGATGACCAAGCCGCGCTGGTGCTTAGGGATGGCGGGCACGCGCCGCCACACCTTTGGCAACCTGGTCGGCCACGTCAAGGGCGTGAGCGACATGAACTCGCTGTCTGCCTGGACCAACGAGCAGTTTGACCCGCGCCTGTCGTGGGCCGACATTGCCTGGGTCAAAGAGAAATGGGGCGGCAAGCTGATCTTGAAAGGCATTCAAGACGTGGAAGACGCCAAGCTGGCCGTGCAAAGCGGCGCTGACGCGATTGTGGTGAGCAACCACGGCGGCCGCCAGTTGGACGGTGCGCAGTCGAGCATCCACGCCCTGCCCGCCATTGTGGAGGCGGTGGGCTCTGACATTGAAGTGTGGATGGACGGCGGCATCCGCTCCGGCCAGGACGTGCTCAAAGCCTGGGCGCTGGGCGCGCGCGGCACGCTGATTGGCCGCGCCATGGTCTACGGCCTGGGTGCCATGGGCGAAGCCGGCGTGACCAAGGCGCTGCAGATTCTGCACAAAGAGCTGGACATCACCATGGCGTTTTGCGGGCACACCGATATTCAGACGGTGGACAAAAGCATTTTGTTGCCGGGGACGTTTCCGACGGCATGAAGGCGGGGTTGGGAGCGGGGATGGATTCCTGCCTTCGCAGGAATGACGAACACAATCCGTCATCCTCGCAAACGCGGGGATCCATCTTCCTAGGCGCTTGACGGCGTTGGCGCAGGAATGACGGGCTGAATCGTCATCCTCGCGAAGGCGGGGATCCATCTTCCTCCGCGCTTGACGGGCTATGCTTTCAGCCTAGCGATGACCACTGAACCCGTACGCCGTATTGCCCACCTCGACATGGACGCTTTTTTTGCGTCCATCGAGTTGCTGCGCTACCCGCAGCTCAAGGGTTTGCCGGTAGTCATCGGCGGCGGGCGGCGCTCGGTGGACGATGCTTTGCTGGTCAAGCACGGCGAGCGGGCTTTGCGCTTTATTCCCCTCGAAGAGTTTCCGCGCCTCAAGGACTATGTGGGCCGCGGCGTCATCACCACCGCCACTTATGCGGCGCGGCAGTTTGGCGTGGGCTCGGCCATGGGGCTGATGAAGGCCGCCAAGCTGTGCCCTGATGCGATTGTGTTGCCGGTGGATTTTGACGAGGTGCGCCGCTACTCGCGCGCTTTCAAAGAGGCCATCCGCGAAGTGGCGCCGCTGGTCGAAGACCGGGGTATTGACGAGGTGTACATTGACTTCACCGACGTGCCAGGCGGCCAGCGTGAGGGCGGGCGCTCACTGGCGCGCTTGATTCAGCGCAGCATTTTTGAAAAGACCGGCCTCAGCTGCTCAGTGGGCGTGGCGCCCAACAAGCTGATCGCCAAGATGGCCAGCGAGTTCAACAAGCCCAACGGCATTTCCATCGTGCACGAGGCTGACCTGCAAAGCCTGATCTGGCCGCTGGCCTGCCGCAAGATCAACGGCATCGGCCCCAAGGCCGACGAGAAACTCAAACGCCTGCACATTCACACCATTGGCGAGTTGGCAGCGCAAGAAGTCGGCTGGCTGATAGACAACTTTGGCCAGGCCACAGGCGCGTGGATGCACGAAGCCGCCTGGGGCCGCGACAGCCGGCCGGTGGTGACCGAGAGCGAGCCCGTCTCCATGAGCCGCGAAACCACGTTTGAGCGCGACCTGCACGCGGTGCGAGACAAAGCCGCGCTGGGCGAGGTGTTCACGCGGCTGTGCGAGAAGGTGGCCGAAGACTTGCAGCGCAAAGGTTACGTGGGCAAGACCATCGGCATCAAACTGCGCTACGACGACTTCAAAAGCGTCACGCGTGACCAGACGCTGACGCACTACACGGCCGACGCCCAGGCCATTCGCCACAACGCCGGCCTGCTGCTCAAACGGGTGCCGCTGGCGCAACGGCTGCGGCTGCTGGGCGTGCGCGTGGGCACGCTGGCCAAGGCTGAAGACGTGGCGGCGCTGGCGCAAGCCACCGCAGCAGCCGGTACGGGCGCAGAAGAAAGCCCCCCGCCGCCCTACACCGACCAGTTGTTTTGAATCTATCGAACTGCTGTTTGCGCTGCGCGGTTACAGCCCGTGCCCCCTCATATAAGCCAACAGGTCGATGGCTCCCCTATCGGTAGATCTCTCGCCGGTTGCCAACCTGAACCACAAGGACGCGCAAAGCGCCGTCCTGAATGTCACAAATCACCCGGCAATCGCCCACCCGGTAGCGCCAGAATCCACCGTGCGGCCCGGTCAAAGCCTTGCCCGTATTGCGTGGGTTTTCAACTCCGGCGATGCGCTCGTCCATGAAATCAACGATGCGCTGCGCCGTCTGTTTGTCGAGCTTACGCAGCTGACCTTTGGCCGTGTCGGCGTATTCAATCGCCCAGACCAAGGTCTTTTCTCACGTCAGCAGCAGAATGCACCTTTTCTTTCCCTTTACGGACACGCTCAAGCACATCGGCAGCGAGGTAGTAGTCCTCCATTTCTTCGATGCCGTTTTCAATGATTTCGCGCAGGTAGAAAGCCTTGGTGCGCCCAGTATGAGATGCGAGATAGTCAAGTCTTTGCTCGGTCTCTGGAGCGAGACGAATTGAAGTCGCCATGTCAAAATTTCCTTTTTGAATACATGCATTCAATGTATCACAGAGGGCTTATATTGACCAGCCGGGACGTCAGCGTATCGGTTGAGCGGCCAGCCTTATTGCCGCGCCGTGCGCACCGCCGGCGGCAAGGCCTGCGGGTAGCTGGTGCGAAAGGGGTTGATGTCCAGCCCGCCGCGCCGCGTGTAGCGCGCATACACAGCCAGCTTGGCGGGTTTGCAGCGCGACCAGATGTCCATGAAGATGCGTTCGACGCATTGCTCATGAAACTCGTTGTGGTTTCTAAAACTCACCAGGTATTGCAGCAGGCCTTCTTGCTCGATCTGCGGGCCGCTGTAGCTGATCTGCACGCTGCCCCAGTCGGGCTGGCCGGTCACCAGGCAATTGCTTTTGAGCAAATGGCTGGTCAGCACTTCACTCACGGGCGCTTCGTCAAAAGCAGCGTTTAACAAATCCGGCGCGGGGGTGTAGCGGCTGCATTCGATGTCGAGCCGGTCCAGGTTCAGGCCGTCGAGTTCTTGCAGCGGTTCTCGGTCAAACATCTCGGGCAGCAAGAGCTTGACCCCCACAGAGGCAGGTGCGCCGACCGTGGCCGCGCCGCGGGACAGGGCTTCGCTCAGGTCCACGCGCAGGCGGGCCAGCACATCGGCAGCTTCAGCAAAACGGCTGTTGTTGAAGCTGTTGAGGTAAAGCTTGAAGGACTTGCTTTCAACGATGTTGGGCGTCTCGCAGGGCACCACCAATTGCGCCAGTGCCACTTGCGGTTTGCCGCGCAGGTTGAGCCAGCTCAGTTCGTAGGCGGTCCACATGTCGGCGCCAAAAAATGGCGCTTGCGCGCCCACGCCGATCTCTTGCCGTTTGCCGGCGCGGGCGATGGGGAACAGCAAAGCGGCATCGTACTGGTCGGCGTAGGCAGAGGCTTTGCCCAGCTCGGATTGTTCAGGGGTGTTCATCGAGAAGGAAGAAAAATTAAGAGAACTCGCGCTCGCGCAGCCACTTGGTGGCGATCCATTTCTCACCGCTGAGCACCGGCGCGCCGCCGTGCAGGGTGAGGCTGTCGGGGTGCGGCTGGCTGTAGCTGAAAAACACCGCGCTGCCGCGCTTAGGCAGCACGCTCAAGGCAGCATCCGGAAAGACCGTGGCACCGCCCGCTTCGGGCTCGTGCAGGTACATGATCAGCGTGGCCACGCGCTGGCCGCCGCGTTGCAAGATGGCCGGCGTGCCGGGGGCGGCCGGGTTAAAGTAGTCAAAGTGCGGCAGGTACTGAGCGCCCGCCTCGTAGCGCAGCACTTGCAGACCTTCGCCGTTTTGCACGGGCCAGCCCAACAGATGCGCAATGCGCGCCTCGATGCGGCGGATCAACTCGCTTTCACCGCGCTCAAAAAACATACCCTGGCTGGTACGGCTCTGATGGGTTACCTCGCCACCGGTTTGCACGTCTACGGTGCGCGAGCGTGTCATGCGCGGCGCGGCCTGTTCAATCAAGGCGCGGCATTCCTCGTCGCTCAAAAAATCGTCGAACACCACCAGCGGCGGTTGCTGCCCGACCAAGACGGTTTGCACCTGGCAGTCTCCGGCGTCCAGCGCCAGGCGCTCGCCGGCCTGCGCAGGCCAGGGCATGGCTTTGGGCAATGGCGTGGGCGCTGTAGCCATAGGGGCCGCAGCAGCATGAAGAGCCGAAGGCGGCGCTAACAGGTAAGCGACCACGGCTTCGCTCCAGCCGGCGTTGATCAAGCCCTGCATCACCTCGGGCGCGCCAAAGCCGGCGGCTTGCTGCGCGGCCATCCAGCTGCGCAAGGCGGGTGTGATCTCAGAGACCTGTGTATTGGGCATGTTCATGAAGGGCGGGGGCCGCGTCAGGCGCTCTGGCGACGGAACACCAGGCGCTCCGGCGTGGACACGTCGGCTGAGAATTGATAGCCTTCCATGTTAAAGGATTCCAGCTTTTTCACCGCGCTAAGCTTGTGCTCGATGGCGTAGCGCACCATCAGGCCGCGCGCCCGCTTGGCCATGAAGCTGATGATTTTGTACTTGCCGGCTTTGTGCTCTTCAAACACGCAGTTCACCACGCGCGGCTTGAGCGCTTTTTTGTCGACTGCCTTGAAATACTCTTCGCTGGCCAGGTTGACGATGACGGGCACCGTGTCGGCTGCGGCACGTTCGTTCAGGTAATCAGCGATTTGGCTGCCCCAGAACTGGTACAGGTTTTTACCTTTGGCAGTCGCCAAAGAAGTACCCATTTCAAGCCGGTAGGGCTGCATCCAGTCGAGCGGGCGCAGCACGCCGTAAAGCCCGCTCAAAATACAAACATGCGCCTGCGCCCATTCAAGCTGCGCCGGCTTGAGTGTTTTAGCGTCCAGGCCTTCGTACACATCGCCGTTAAAGGCCAGCACGGCTTGCTTGGAATTTTGAGCGCTGAACTTGGGCGACCAAGCTTCGTAGCGGGCCACGTTCAGGCCGGCCAGCTTGTCTGACAGCGTCATCAATTCAGCGATCTGCTGGGGTGACTTTTGCCGAAGCTCAGTAATCAGCTCGGCCGACTGCGCCACAAAACCAGGCAAGCTGTGCGGCAGCGCCCCGGCGGGGGTGTCGTAGTCGAGGGATTTGGCGGGTGAAAGTAAAAACAACATCTGTGGCATCCTTTGGCTTTGCAATTATCCGGCAGCAACGCCCCGGCGCGGCGCCATCAACCCGATTCACCTGGAACAGCACTTGAGCGCTTTATTCACTCCTTTTACTTTTGACGCCCCCAAGGGAGCGCTGACCCTGGCCAACCGCATCGTGGTGGCACCCATGTGCCAATACGCCAGCACCATGGGCCTGGCCAATGACTGGCACCTGATGCACTGGGGCCAGTTGCTCAACAGCGGCGCGGCCATGGTCACGCTGGAAGCCACCGCCGTATCCCCGGAAGGCCGCATCAGCACGGGCTGCCTTGGCCTGTGGGACGATGCCACGGCGCTGGCGCTGGGCGATCATCTGGCGCGCGCACGCCGCCTGGCCCCGCCCGTGCCGGTGTGTATTCAGCTCAACCACGCCGGGCGTAAGGCCTCCAGCGCCGTGCCCTGGGAAGGTGGCGCGCTGCTGGCCCCTGCCGATGGCGGTTGGCTCACCGTTGGCCCCAGCGCGCTGCCGCATGCGAGGCACGAACCAGCACCGCATGCTCTGTCGGTGGACGAAATTACCCGCATCACCGCTGACTTTGTGGCGGCCGCTCAAAGAGTCGATGCGATGGGGGTGAACGCCATAGAGCTGCATGCCGCGCACGGTTACCTGATGCACCAGTTCCTCTCACCCATTAGCAACCAGCGGCAAGACAGTTACGGCGGCTCTTTCGACAACCGCATCCGCATGCCCCTGCAAGTGTTCAGCGCCGTGCGCCAGGCTTTTGGCGGCACCCTGGGCATGCGCATCTCGGGCACCGACTGGGTCGATGGCGGCTGGACCATTGAAGAGACAGCCGAACTGGCGCTGCGCCTGAAGTTGGCGGGCGCGCAGTTTGTGCATATTTCTTCGGGTGGCGTGTCGCCTCTGCAAAAAATCACGCTGGTGCCCGAGTACCAGGTGCCCCTGGCCAAGCGGGTGCGTGAG
Organism: Rhodoferax sp.; assembly: GCA_021737905.1. Lineage (GTDB taxonomy): Bacteria > Pseudomonadota > Gammaproteobacteria > Burkholderiales > Burkholderiaceae_C > Polaromonas. Next base: position 4,085 of record JAIPDA010000024.1, on the reverse strand, counting down.
CACTCGGGCCTGCCCACCTTTGCGGTGGGCCTGATCACCGAGCCGCAGCAGGCCGAAGCGGTGCTGGCGCGCGGCGACGCCGATTTGGTGGCACTGGCCAGGAGTTTTTTGTACAAGCCGCGTTGGGGCTGGGAGGCTGCGGCCGCGCTCAAAGGCCAGGTGACGGCCAAAGAGCAATACTGGCGCTGCATGCCGCGCGAGGCCCAGCACATCTTTGCAGATGTACGCATAGGCTCACGCTAAAAAACCGAACTCGGCAGCCGAAACACTGCTTGTAACTGGGCTGCGGCTGCGGTAGCTTCAGCGCAGGTCGCTGGCCAGCGAGGCCAGGGCCTCGGGCGGCACGCTCACATGCGCCGGGTAGTTGGTGTGGTCGCAGCCTACTTTGACGCTGGCGCCGGCCTTGACGGCGGCGCACATGGCGGGCGTGAGCTCAAAGCGCACAAAGTGAACGGCTGAGGTTTTCTCGTCGTTCTCGCGGTCCATGTCTTCGTCTGCAATCGCGTAGACGCGGGCGTGGCCTTCGACTTCCACAAAAGTGCGGTCTTCCACGCCGATCAGCCGGGCCAGCTCGCGCTTGCGCTCGTTGACGTCGGGGTACTCGATCAGCATGGTGGCTTTCCAGTTGCTGCCGTCAGGCATCAGGGGCGCATAGGCCTCGATCTCTTGCTCAATGCCTTCTTCTTCAAAGATTTTTTCGATGCGCAGCATCTCCTGGATCTGGTAGCGGATGCTGGTCTCGCTTTCAAACTGCAGGTTGATGTGCTCGCCCAGGTGCACGCTGCGCAGCTGGCGATGCGCCATCACTTCTTGCTTGTGCGCTTTGCGAAACTTGCTGTAAGCCTCAAGCGTCATGAGGCTGTCGCGTGTGATTTTTCCGGTGACTTGCATGGTGGTTTCCTTCAATGATCTTCAATAAGATTAAGGGGCTGATTACTTCAGGCCGTAGGCCGTGCGGATCAGCGTGAGTGGGTGTTTTTGCGGCGGTGCGCCCAGCTGGTTGACTTCAAAACCCTGGGCGATGTGGTGGCCGCCCAGCGGGCAGTCGGAGCTGATGACGTCGGGCAGACCGCCGTCCTTGTGGTTGGCCATGGCCTTGAACAGCGGCTTGCCGATCTTCATGGCCTGCTGGTGGTAAGGCAGCTTCACGCCGAAGGTGCCGGCATGGCCCGAGCAGCGCTCGAACGTGTGCACGCTGGTGCCGGGCACCATCTTGAGCATTTCCTCGGTTTTTTTGCCGATGTTCTGCACCCGGCCATGACAAGGAATCTGGTAGCTGATCTTGCCCAGCGGCACCGGAAACTCCATCTTCAAAAAGCCGTCGCGCTTGCGGGCCATGAGGTACTCAAACGGGTCCCACATGTGCGCCTTGACGAGCTGCACATCAGCGTCGTCGGGGTACATCAGCGGGATTTCCTGCTTGAACATCAGGGTGCAGCTGGGCACGGCGCTGAGGATGGCGTAGCCGTCTTTGGCGTATTTGGCCAGCACCGGAATGTTGGCCTCTTTGCTTTTGTTGACCGAGTCCAAGTCACCGAGCTCGAGCTTGGGCATGCCGCAGCACTGCTCTTTGTCGACCAGCACGTAAGGCACTTCGTTGTGGTCCAGCACCTTGAGCAAGTCATGGCCGATGCCGGGCTCGTTGTAGTTGACGTAGCAGGTGGAATAGATCACCACCTTGCCGGGCGTCTTGGCACCGTCGCGCACCGGGTGCGGCGGCGACTCTAGCGCGCCTGAGCGGAACTTCTGGGTCGCCAGTTCAGGCAGCCAGGCGTCTTTGTCCACGCCCAGTACCTTTTCCATGAGGGCGCGGGCCGGCTTGGTTTTGTTGACGGCATTGACCGTCTGCACCACGATGGGAATGCCGGCGAACTTGCCGTGCGTATCGGTCGAGGCGAGGAACTTCTCGCCCATGCCGACTTCACCTTTTTTGAACTTGATGGCCTTGGCCTGCAGCATGGTGTGCGGAAAGTCGAGGTTGAACTCGTGCGGCGGCACGTAAGGGCACTTGGTCAGGTAGCACAGGTCGCACATGAAGCACTGGTCCACCACTTTCCAGTAGTCTTTTTTGTCCACGCCATCGACTTCACCGGTCTTGCTTTCGTCGACCAGGTCAAACAATGTGGGGAAAGAACCGCACAGGCTCACGCAGCGGCGGCAGCCGTGGCAGATGTCGAAGATGCGTTCCATTTCATGGAACACTTTGTCTTCGTTGTAGTAGTCCGGGTTTTTCCAGTCGATCGCGTGACGCGTCGGCGCTTGCAGGTTGCCTTCTGTGGCCATGGTCTTGCCTCTTAAAGTGATTTGTGAAAGGGCTTTGAGCTTGATAAAGCTCTTTCACAAACCCCTGCGCCCTTTTTCAAGGGCGCAGAAGAAAGCGAGTCGCCGCCTTGTGGGCAGCGTTTCAGCGGGGGGAAATCAATCCACCAGTTCGGCCAAAGCCTTGGCGTAACGGTTGGCGTGTGAACGCTCAGCCTTGGCCAGGGTTTCAAACCAGTCAGCCACTTCGTCATGACCTTCGTCACGAGCGGTCTTGGCCATGCCGGGGTACATGTCGGTGTACTCGTGGGTCTCGCCTGCAACAGCAGATGCGAGGTTTTGACGGGTAGCGCCGAAAGGCATGCCGGTGGCTGGGTCGCCGCACTGCTCGAGCCACTCGAGGTGACCGTGCGCGTGACCGGTTTCGCCTTCAGCGGTAGAGCGGAACAGCGCTGCCACGTCTGGTTGACCTTCGACGTCAGCTTTGTTTGCGAAATACAAATAACGGCGGTTGGCCTGAGATTCGCCGGCAAATGCGGCTTTCAGGTTTTCTTCCGTTTTGGAGCCTTTGAGAGCAGCCATGGAAATCTCCTTGGGGTTGATGAAAAGTCGTTTGTTGGCCTTGGAATAACTCCAAAGACCCCCTAACGATAACCCCGGGCAGACCCGCCGTCTAATTGGACGATTCAATACACATCTTCGTGAAAAACTATTGCCCCGCCCCCGTTGATAACGATTCCCAATTGGCCGGCTGTGCGCTCACTGCGGCTGAAAGCCGCCCAAGTCAGCAACTGCGCTCGGTCATGCCGGCGCCGGCACAGTCCTTTGGACTGGCGCTTAGTTAAAATCATGGTTTTACGCCCTTCCATCGAAACGGCCTGCCTGCCAGCGCCGTTTTCCATTTCAAAGTCCCCATGAGCCAAGCCCCCGCCCAGAGCCTTGCCGAGAACGCCGCCCCGCCCGTCGAGCAACCCGGACTGCAGTCCCTTTCTAAGTCATTTGAGCCCGCTGCACTGGAAGCGCACTGGGGCCCGGCCTGGGAGCAAAGCGGCATGTACGAGCCGACGCTGGATGCCAGCAAAGCTTCGTTCGCCATTCAGCTGCCGCCGCCCAATGTGACGGGCACGCTGCACATGGGCCATGCGTTCAACCAGACCATCATGGACTCGCTCACGCGCTACCACCGCATGCTAGGCGAAAACACGCTGTGGGTGCCCGGCACTGACCACGCCGGCATCGCCACGCAAATCGTGGTCGAGCGCAAGCTCGCCGGTGAAGGCAAGACGCGCCACGACCTGGGCCGCGCCGCCTTCATTGACAAAGTATGGGAGTGGAAAGAAGAGTCCGGCACCACCATCACGCAGCAAATGCGGCGCATGGGCGATTCGGTGTCGTGGAAGCACGAGTACTTCACCATGGACCCGAAAATGTCCAAGGTGGTCACCGCCACCTTTGTGCAGCTGTATGAGCAAGGCCTGATTTACCGCGGCAAGCGGCTCGTCAACTGGGACCCGGTCTTGCAAAGCGCGGTGAGCGACCTGGAGGTCGAGAGCGAAGAAGAAGACGGCTTTTTGTGGCACATCCGCTACCCGATGGCCGATGGCTCGGGCTCGCTGACCGTGGCCACCACCCGCCCCGAAACCATGCTGGGCGACGTGGCGCTGATGGTGCACCCCGAAGACGAGCGCTACAAGCACCTGATCGGCCAGCGCGTCACGCTGCCGCTTTGCAGCCGCGATATTTTGGTAATTGCCGACGACTACGTGGACATGGCTTTTGGCACCGGCGTGGTCAAGGTCACGCCCGCGCATGACGTGAACGACTAC
>JAIPDA010000023.1 GCA_021737905.1 Rhodoferax sp. | reverse complement strand
GATTTCCTGGCCCTTCTTGGGGCCGCCATCGTTGGACATTTGACGATGGGTGGAATCGAGCGTAGAGACAAAACCAATGCCTTCGCCTTCGCCCTTGATGTATTCATAACCCCACTTCCACTGCATGCCGGTGGCTTTGATGGTCAGGTCCGCGTTGGTGGTGTCTTTGGAGGCCACCAGCACCTTGGTCGCCGGCAGAGCCATGCCGATGACGATTAAAAAGGGAATCACCGTCCAGGCGATTTCCACCGCGGTGGACTCATGAAAGTTGGCCGCTTTGTGGCCGACCGACTTGCGGTGCTTCCAGATGGAATAAAACATGACGCCGAAAACGGCGATAAAGATCACCAGGCAGATGATCATCATGAACCAGTGCAGCCAGATCTGTTCGGCAGCGATGCGGGTAATAGGCTCAGGCAAATTGAGCTGGTTCACTGCGGGGCCACCAGGCAGGTCTTTGACGACGGCCAGCGCAGACGGGCTGAAAGTGAGCACGGCAGTGAGAGCAGCGAGGGCGGCCGAAGCCTGACCGAAGAGCGCCAATTTGGCCGACGCCAGAATCGCTCGAGCTTGAGTCATGCCAGGCCTTGTGGTTTTGCTTGCGTTCATCGTCATCACTTTTCGGAAATCGATTGAGAGGTTATTTAAGTAGCTGATTATAAATAGGGTAACGTTATCATTTTGACGGGCAATCTTGACGCAGCGCTTGCAATTTCGATCTTTAGGCACCCCGCAGGGCAAAACGGATCTCGCGGGCCAGCGCCGGGCGCAGTTCCGGGCGCAAATGCCGGCCGATACTGACCCGGTGGCCTTGCCCCGACACCTCAATCAAAGACCCGTCGCCGCCTTTGGGCTCCACCCGGACCCATTGGCGCTCAAATTCCGCACGCTCAATACGACCCGCAGTTTCCAGCTCAACCACCAAGCGCGAGCCTTGCAACATGATTTTTTCGCCGTCACGCGCATGGCGCGCGTAAATCAAAAAAGCTGCGCCAACAACCATCACCTCCAGCCAGGCAAAGGGCAAGATCAGGTACGCACCTTGCAACCAGAAAAAACTGGCAATGCCCAGGGACACAACGCAAAGGGAAATGTAGAGCTGGAGCAATTGCGCCGGTGTCACAGAGCAGTTGCGGCGCAATTGCCATTGCAGCTCCGGGGCATTGGGCTCACCGGGCATGCGCAAGGTTGCAAAGCGAAATCGAAAGTCGGAAGTCGACAAGAGAAAACTCAAGGTAATTAAGGCATTGATGCAAGCAACATCAAAGCAAGGGGAGATACCCAAATGCACGTCAAGATTGTAGACAAAATCTTCACCCCGCCTGCTTGCGGGGTCATGTCCGCGGCTGTTGCAGCATGCTGCGCATATCCTGCACAGAAACTGCACTGAGCGCCGACACCTTGACCTTGGGCCTGGCTTTGAGCGCGTGGCCGTAAATCAACTCAAAAGTCAGCTGCAGCCGTCCGTCAGGCCCGCGCGGCAAACGCTCGCTGAGCTGCTGCTCAAGCAGCGTCCGCCAGCGTCGCCCGCGCAAAGCACCGAATCGCTCAGGGTGAAAATTGCGGCCCAGCTCACGCAACTCTTGCAGCAGCCGCGCCGGCGAGTCGTAAGTCAGGGTGATGCGCTCCATGTCCATCACCGGCTCAGCAAAACCGGTCTGCACCAGCATGTCGCCCCAATCGTGCATGTCTGTGAGCTGATGGCCTGCCGCAGGCCAGCCCAACGCCTGGTACATACCGCGCAATTCACGAGCTGTGTCAGGGCCCAGACAGGAAAACATCACGAACCCATCGACCGCCAGCAAACGGTGCCATCGGGACAGCAAAGCCAGGGGATCGGCCGACTCATGCAAGGCCATGTTGGCCCAGAGCATGTTCAGGCTGCCGGCTTCAGGCGCCTCAAAGCGTGCCGCCCGCGCCGTCCACGGCAAACCCTGCAGGACTTGCTGCCACCATGAAGCGCCCAAGGCACGTCGGGCGTGCAGCGCCTGGCCGGGTTCAGTTTCCATGACAAAACCAAATGCGCGGGGGTAACGCCGGCGCAGTTCCCCGTGCGCTGCCAGCCCACCCCGCACCGCACACCAATGCGCCCAAAGAGCGGGTTCGAGCTTGATCCACTGCAAGCGATCAAGCATGCGGCGCGCCACCTCTTCATGCAACCAAGGCGTGACCGCAGGCGCACGGCGCTGCCAGCGCGCAACAGCGAGCGGATCCAAGGTGGGCGGTTTTTGATTCGAAGTCATTCGGGCGCCAGGGAAAACAGGGCTTGCGGATGCAGGTCCAGGCCAGCGACGAGTATATTGACACTATGTTTTTGCGTGCCCTGCCCGCTCTGCTCATGGCTCGCCTGCCCAGCCGGTGTGCTGTGTGCCATGGGTGGCCGGGCGGGCCGGTTTGCGCGCCATGCATGAGCCGCTTTGCCCAGCCATGCCAGCGCTGTCACCGATGCGCACTGAGCACCCTGGCCGTCGCTGATCAGGCCCGCCTGCTGTGCAGCCGTTGCCGGCGCGAGCCTTTCGGACTGGACGCCTGTTTCGCGGCCCTGCCCTATGCCTTTCCCTGGTCTGGCCTGGTGGCACGTTACAAATTCGCCGACCAGACCGGCTGGACCCCTTTTCTGGCCGGCCTGATGCTGGCGCAGCCCGGCGTGCGCGAAGCACTCCATGCCTTAAGCCCCCACGACTGGCTGCTGCCCATGCCCCTGTCGGCCGAGCGACTGGGCTGGCGCGGCTACAACCAGGCCTGGGAGTTGACGCGCTCCCTGCAAGGCCAAAGCAGCTGCGCCGCCATAGCCGACAGCGCGCTGCTGCTGCGCACACGCCACACCCGGCCCCAAAGCGAGCTCAAGCGCAGCGAGCGCCATGACAACGTCAAAGGCGCTTTTGCGCTCGAACCCCTGCGCGCGATGCATGTCTCTGGCCGGCGCGTGATGCTGGTCGACGACGTGATGACCAGCGGCGCTTCGCTGCTGGCGGCTGCCACTGCACTGCGACAGGCCGGGGCCGCCGAGGTCAGCGCCATCGTGCTGGCGCGTACGGCGCCGACATAATGCCGGCATGTTTCACATTGTTCTGGTTGCCCCCGAGATTCCACCCAACACGGGCAACGTGATCCGTCTGGCCGCCAACACCGGCTGCACCTTGCATCTGGTCGAGCCGCTGGGCTTTTCGATGGACGACAAGCACATGCGCCGCGCCGGCCTGGACTACCACGAGTACACCCGCGTGCTGCGCCACGCCAGCTGGGAGGCGCTGCTGACCAGTGCCAAGCCGGCGAAAGACCGCATGTTCGCGATGACCACACGCGGCTCGGGCAGCGTCTACGATGTCAGATTCGCGCCGGGTGACTGGCTGGTGTTCGGCTCTGAAACGCAAGGCCTGCCGGTGGAGCTGCGGGAGCAATTTGCACCAGCGCAGCGACTGCGCTTGCCCATGCTGGCCGGTCAACGCAGCCTGAACCTGTCCAACGCCGTGGCCATCACGGTGTTTGAGGCCTGGCGACAAAACGCTTTTGCAATGCCCCGGCCCGGCGAGTCAGGCGAAAGCGTCCCACAGCAACTTTGAACCGGTCAAAAACATGCCGACCGCAATCAAGCGGTAAAAATGTTTGGGGCTGATGCGCTTGGCCATGCTCAAACCTACCCAGACACCCACGGGCACCAAGGGCAAAAGCGCCAGTGAAGTGGCCATGTTGCGCGCATCCAGCAAGCCCAGCCAGGCATACGGAATCCACTTGGACAAATTGATGGCGAAGAAAAACCAGGCCATGGTGGAGGTGAACTGCAAGGGGCTCAGCCGCATTGGAATCACGTAAGCGCTGACAGGCGGCCCGCCCGCATGGGCCACAAAGCTGGTAAAGCCCGACACCACAGTCAAAATAGCGCCCACCCAGCGCGGCGGCGGCATGCTGTCAGGCTTGGGCGGAAACAACAGCCGCTGCGCCAGAAACAAGAGCGTGAAGCCGCCCACCAGCCCCGCGACCAGGTGCGTATCCATCACCTTGAAAAGCAAAAAGCCAATCAGTGAACCCAAAACACCCAATGGAATCAAGAAGCGCAGAAAGGGCAGATCCACGTTTTTGCGGAACACGGCCAGCCCGAACAGGTCCATCACCAGCAGCACCGGGATCAAAATCGCAGCCGCCTGCGGAACAGAGACAGACAGCGCCATCAACGGCACCGCCAGCGAACCAAAGCCGGTACCGAAGCCGCTTTTGCTGATGCCCAGCAACAGCACCGCAGGAATGGCGACCGCGTAAAAATACGGGTCGGTGATGATAGGAAAGTACACGCCCGATTATGGCTGCCCGTATTGGCGGGCTTTGCCGGCTCAGTCCGGCAGATCCACACCCAGATAAGCCTTCTGGATTTCCGGACGTGTCAGCATCTCGCTGGCCTGACCCTCGGCCACGATACGGCCCTCCTCCATGACGTAGGCGCGACTGGCAATGTCCAGCGCCATCGCCACGTTCTGCTCGACCAGCAGCACCGAGGTACCGGTTGCATTGATACGGCGGATGGCGGCAAACATGTCCAGCACAATGGACGGTGCCAGCCCGAGCGAAGGCTCGTCCAGCAAAAGCAGGCTGGGGCAGGCCATGAGCGCGCGGCCTATGGCCACCATCTGTTGCTGGCCGCCTGACAGCGAGCCGGCCGGGCTCTGCAGCTTGACTTTGAGGATCGGGAACAGCGACAGCACATAGTCCAGCGACTCGGCGCGCCTGGCCTTGGCCGAGGCAATGAAACTGCCCAACTCCAGGTTGTCACGCACCGTCATTTGCGTGAACAGGCGCCGGCCTTCCGGCACGATGGCAATGCCGGCTTCGCAAAAGCGGTGACTGTCGAGTTGCGTGACATCACGGCCGTTGAAATTCAGGCTACCGGCGCGCACGCGGTGAATGCCGGCAATGGCATTGATCAAGGTGGTCTTGCCGGCACCGTTGGGGCCGACCACGCAAACCAGTTCGCCGGTCTGCACCTGCAAAGACACATCCCACAAAGCAGGGGCGGCGCCGTAGTTCACGGCAATCTGTTGGACATCAAGCATGGGGCGTTCCCAGGTAAGCGCTGACGACTTCAGGGTTTCGCATGACTTCCTGCGAGGGCCCGACAGCGATCAGTTTGCCGTGGTTGAGCACGGCCACGCGGTCAGCCAGCGCTATCACCGCACGCATCACGTGCTCGACAAAAACGATGGTGGCACCGCGCTCGCGGATTTTGCGGATCAATTCAATCGCCTCGTTGATCTCGGCCGGCGTCAGGCCCGACAACACCTCATCGAGCAAGACCAGACGCGGGCGTGAAGCCAGGGCGCGGGTGAGCTCCAGAAATTTTCGCTGGTGCAGGTTCAGGTCATCCGGCAAGGCATTGGCCTTGTCTTGCAGGCCGGTGAATTCCAGCCATTTCCAGGCTTCCTCGGTGGCCTGCTGGTGGTTCAAGGCCGCGCCACCGAACATGGCGACCAAGGCCACGTTTTGCAGCACGCTCATGTGCGCAAAAGGCCGAGGAATCTGGTAGGTGCGGGCAATGCCGGCCTGCGCAATCTGGTGCGCCGGCAAACCGGCGAGCTGCCGGCCTTCAAAGAAAATGGTGCCGCCAGTGGCCGCGTAATGGCCGCTGACCACATTGATGAAGGTCGATTTACCCGAACCATTGGGCCCCAACAAGCCGAGAATTTCACCCTCGTGAACCTGCAAGCTGACCTGGTCCAGCGCCTGCACGCCGGTGAAAGCTTTCGACAGGCCCTGCACTTCGAGCATCACCTTGGGTTCAGCCCGGCTGGCCGGTCTGTCTTGAACGGCAGGCGCTTGGGCCGGCGCATGTGCATCGGCCAGAAGCAAGGCAGCAACCGGGTCCGCGGGTGCCGCACCCCGCACAGCGGCACGGCGCTTCAAAAAGTAACCCAGAACGCCGTTGGGCATGAACAAGATCACCACGATCAGGATCACGCCCACCGCGGCTTTGCCCGCCACCGGGTTGCTGCCCGCAGACATGAACAACAGAACAGTGATGAACAAGGCGCCCACCGCCGGACCCGCCCAGTGGCGCGTTCCGCCCAGCACACTCATCAGCACCACCGTCAGCGGCACTGTGATGTTGAAAGTTTCGCCCGCCGTGACATAAGACACAAACAGCGCATGAATGCCGCCGGCCAGACCGGCCAGCGAACAAGACAGCGCAAACGCCATCAGCTTGTAGCGAAAGGTCGGCACGCCCATGACCTCAGCCACGTCTTCGTCATCATGAATCGCAAACAAGCCAATGCCCAGCTTGCTGGCCTGCACTTTGTAGGCAATCAGCATGGTCGCCACAGCACCGGCCAGCGCCATCAGATACAGGGAGGATGAGGCGTTCGGGCCGATGGCCGGCACCGGCACCGCATTGAGGTAAATGCCAGGGCCACCGTCGATGCGGGTGTTCAGCACGATGGTGCCCACCACAAAAGTGACCGCCAGCGTCAGCAGCGCAAACAGCTCGCCACGCACCGACTTGACGCGGAACACCACCACACCCAGACCCAGGCCCAGCAAGGCCGCCATCAGCGCGGCCGCTGGCAGGGTCCACAAAAAGGGCCAGTTCAGATTGGCAGCCAGGCCCGCGGAGGTGTACATACCGATGCCGAAGAACGCGCCGTGGCCAAATGAAAAATAACCCGAGTAGCCCGACAGAATGTTCCAGGACAGCGCCAGGATCACCCAGTGGCAAACCAGGTAGAGAAAAGATTCGTAAAAAGCCGGCAGGCCCAGCCAGGGCACCGAGGCCAGCAAGGCACCCGCAGCCAGAATGCCGGAGACGGTTTTATTCATTTTTAAATTTTTCCGGGGCGCAGCAACAGCAAGAAGATCAGCAGCGAGAACGACACAATCGGCGCCCACGAGGGCGAAGCCACCGCCATGGTGATGGCTTCACTCACGCCAATGATGATGCCGCCCACCAGGGGTCCTAAAGCACTGCCCAGTCCGCCCAGCATGACCACGGCAAACACCACACCCACCCAGGCAAAAATCTGCGAGGGCGTGAGCGTGAAAGTCATCGCCAGGCAAATGCCGGCGACAGCCGCCAGTGCGGCGCAAATGCCGGCCAGCACCAAAGACAAGCCTTTTTGATTGATGCCAAAAGCAGCCGCAATCGGGCCGTCCTCGGCCATGGCGCGCAGCGCCTTGCCCAAGTCGGTGTAGCGCATCGCCGCCCAAATCAACAAGGCAATGCTCACCGACAGCAGCAAGGTGAGCAACTCAGGAATCGGCACATAGAGCGAGCCGACACTGAACTTCATGTCGTTGTAGTGCGTCTCCATGCGCCGGAAATCCGCCGTCCAGATGGCCTGGATGAGGCTTTCAATGACCACCGCCACACCGAATGTCACCAGCAGAGAATTGAAGGGGCTGATCTGAAAACGTGCCATCACCCACTGCATGCCGACACCGAAGGCAAAAAACAGTGGCGGCAAAATCAGCAAGCTCAGCCAAGGGTCCATGTGCCACACCGTGGCCATGTGGTAACTCATGTAAGCGGACAGAAAAACCAGCCCGAAGTGGGACAGGTTGATCTGCCGCAGCAAACCCCAGGTCAGGCCCAGTCCAAGACCGATCAAGCCATACAAACCGCCGATGAATATCCCCGAAAGGATGGATTGCGCCAGTAAGTTAAAACTTGGAAAGCTCATAGAGAGGGCACCTTCAAAGGGGAGATTTTTTTACTTGACCTGCAGCTTCACGCCGGGTGGTGCGAACTGGGTCGGGTAGACCACAACCCATTTGCCGCCCTGCACTTGCTTGATCTTCATCAGGTCGTCGCCGTAGTTGCTCGGGCCATCGAAACGCAGACGGCCGTGGATGGTGTCCACACGGTTCTTGCGCAGCCAGGCGGCAATGGCTTTGTCGTCAAAGCTGTTGGCTCCACGGATGCCGGCTTCCAGAATTTGCCAGGCCGAGTAAGACGCGGCCGCTTGCACTTCAACGCTGGTGTCAGGCAAATTGGCCTTGGTGGCGCGATCATTGAAGACCTTGACGAACTGCGCTGCCACCGGATTGGCGGTAAAAGGCGCGTGTTCTTCAAAAATGGTCACTGCCAGGGCATTGTTGCCGTCGGCGGCCTTGCTCATCGGGCCGGGGGCGGGGTAGAGGTGAAAGTGCAGCGGCGGTGTGTAGTCGATTTTTTTCATCGCATCCAGCAGCATGTTGCCTTCCAAGCCGATGTCGCCGATCCAGACCAGGTCTGGCTTGGCGTCTTTCACGCGCGCGGCGATAGGCCCGAAGTCGCGGTTACCGAAGTCCCACTCCAGGAACAGCACTTCCTGCAGGCCACGTTTTTTGGCAATCTCACGGCCGCCGAGCGACATGAAGTGAATCGACGGGAACTTGCTGGTGACGATAGCGATCGTCTTGGGCGGCTTGGGTGAAGCGGCCAGCGCGTCAAACAAAGTGTTGGACACCGTGACCTGCGGATCGGATCCCAGCGACCATGCGGGGAAATGCATGTCGTACTTGGCCAGCGACGGGATGCCGAAGGTGTGGTGCACCAGCACCTTGTTGTAGCGCTGCGCCACACCCATGGCCGACAAAATAGCGCCGGTGGCATAGGGGCCCATCAGCAGATCGACTTTGTCGGAAGTCACCAGTTGCTCGTAGAGCGTGCGGGCCACGTCAGGCTTGGACTGGTCGTCCTTGACCAGCCACTCGACTTTGCGTCCGAGCAGGCCGCCCTTGGCATTGAGCTGCTCGACATAAATTTCACCCACCAGCTTGTGCGTCATGGCGGTTGAGGACAGCGGGCCGGTCAGGGCCAGCGTGCTGCCGATGCGCAGCGGGCCCGGGGCTTGCGCCTGGGCGGCCGTGCTGAAAGCGAGCACCGCAGTGACAGCAGTCAGCGCAGTGAGTAAACGACTGGCAATTTTCATGGTTGTCTCCTTTGAATTGAATGGGAAGCTAGCGTTGAAAATGAAATGAAGTCCGGCAACTCAGCCCTGGGCGCTGGCCTGCTCATGCTTTGCTCTCGTTGGCAGCCGGCGTGTTGAGAAAATCCGTACGGGCCGGCCAGCCCCTGGCAAAGTCTGCATTGTGCTGACCCAGCAGCGGCGGCGCTGTCACGCCCAGTGAACGTTGGCCGTCGTACGACACCGGCGAGCGCACCGTCCTGAAAGTGCCAGCCACCGGGTGCGGCGCATCCACAAACAGTTGCAAATGCTTGGCCTGCGGGTCTTCAGGAACTTCGGCCGATGTGTACATGGGCGCATGCGGCACATCCAGCCCGGCGAGTCGCTCGCACCACACAGCGCGCGGCTGCAGCTTGAAAATGCCGGCCAGCACGTGCATCAGCGCTTCCTGGTTGTCGATGCGCGCCTGGCGCGTGGCAAAGCGCGGGTCTTCAAAAATATCGTGCCGCTCCATGGCTGTGGCCAGTCCTTCCCAGAACTTGGGCGGTGAAGACATGTGCAGCGCAATCCACAGGCCGTCGGCGCACTCGAGCACATAAGACTGCGACACGCTGGGGCGGCTGTAGGGTCCCACCACTTCGTCAGCTGAAAACAAGTGCGTGAAAGCGTCCAGGTTGAAGTGCGTCATCGCCTCCATCATGGACACCTCGACCTGGCGGCCGATGCCGGTGGCATGGCGCTCATGCAGCGCGCCCAGAATGCCGTAAGCCGCATAAAAGCCAGTCAGCGCATCGGCCAGCGCCGGACCCACCACACGCGGGTTGCCGGGGTTGATCAACAGGCCCAAAAAGCCGCTGACCGCCTGGGCCACGCTGTCGTAACTCGGCCGGTCTGCATAAGGGCCGGTGGGGCCAAAGCCGCTGATGGCGCAGTAAATCAGGCGCGGGTTGATTTTTTGCAAACGCTCGCGGCCGGCACCGATGTTCTCGGCCACGCCGGGGCGAAAATTCTGAATGTAAACATCGGCCTCACGGATCATCTCGTCAAAGCGCGCCAGGTCGGCGGCTTCTTTGGTGTTGAGTGTGATGCTGCGTTTGTTGCGGTTGTAGGTCTGAAAGTGCGGGCTGTAGAGCTCGCCCTTGTAAGCCCGGAAAGGATCGCCCGTGACGGGTAACTCGACCTTCACGACATCGGCGCCCAGATCGGCCAGCAGCATGGAGGCTGCCGGGCCGGTGATGAAGGTGCCGTGCTCGACGACCTTGACGTCTTTAAGAACTTGGGCCATGAATGTTCAGCCTGCCTTGGGCATGCTGCCGGTGTATTCCTGGTCTCTGGCGGCCTGGTAAGACAGCGCAAAGCCAATCGGATCTTCCAACTCTTCGTTGAGGTGGGCGATCAGGCTGGCAGTGCGCGCCAGCATGGGCACGCCCTTGAGCGCATTGACCGGAAAACCCACGCCCAGCAGCACGGCCGGTATGGCGCCCGAGACATTGAGCTTGAGCTCCTTGCCGACCACTTCGGGAATGACGGCCTCCACCACCTTGGCAATCTCGACATAGCGCTGACCGCCACCGGCTTTGAGCGACACGTCGAACAGACTGCCAACGCGCGGGTCGCGTTTTTTATGCTCCGGGTGGCCGTAACCGGCAATCGGCAGCTTGCGGGATCGCAAGTCTGCCACCACCACGCGGGCGGCCGCGTGCAGGTCACCGCCATGCTTTTCAGCTTCTTTTTCAATCGCCAGGTACAGGCGGCCGGCCGTTTCTGAAGCGCCCAGAATCACCGAGCCCGAGCCCAGCAAACCGGCAGCCACAGCGCCCTGCATGGCGTCGGGTGCGGCGGCCAGCGTCATGCGGGCCGCCTGCACACTGGGCACCAGGCCGTGTTCGGCAATCGCCACCAGGGTGGCGTTCAGCACCGCACTGGTGGCCGCGTCGGCACGCCGGCCGGTGACCAGCAAAAAGAAATAGTCACCGAAGTTGATGTTTCCGATCAGCTCGCGCGACAGGTCGGCACCGCGCACCACGATGGTGTCTTCGTTGGAGGTGCAGATGGCCGAGCGGGCCACGGTAGCCTTGCCGATTTTCAAAATAAATCTCCAGACAGGTGACGAAAGTAACTCAGATCAGGCGGCCGAAGGCACCAGCCGGAAGTCGTAATGCGCCACGTGATAAGGCTGCGTCATGACGCGGCCGTCAGGCGCCTTGCCGGCCGGGTGCGGCTCGAAGTTGACGATCAAACTGTTGCGCACGCCGAACACGGCGTCCGAATCAAGATAGGGGCTGTCAGACACAAACAGGTGCGTGATCAGGCGCTCGTGGCCGGGCGCGCTGAGCATGGTGTGCATGTGGCCGGGCCGGTTTGGATGGCGTCCCATGCGGCGCAGCATGCCGCCCACCGGGCCGTCGTCAGGCACGGGGTAATAGGCCGGACGGATGGACCAAAAGCGGTAGTTGCCATTGGCATCGGTGTGAAAGCGTGCACGCAAAGCCATGGGCGCGTCTGCGCCTTTTTGCAGATCGTAAAAACCATCGCCGTCACCCGACCAGACATCGAGCGTGCAGTTGGCCACCGGTTTGCCGGCGGTGTCGGTGACGCAGCCGTGGTAGTAAGCCGGCGTGCCGGAACTCACGCCAGTGATGTCCGCGCCCAGTTCCAACTCGGGCGCGCCTTCCCAGAAAAACGGACCTAGCACCGTCGCCTCGGTGGGTGCAAGTTTGGGCGGGTTGGCCTTGAGCGCCGCCGCACCTTTGGCCTGCTCAATGCCGACCACCGCCATCGACACGCCCAGGGTGTCAGACAGCAAGATGAACTCCTGGCGCTTTTCGTCGCACATCTTGCCGGCGGCCGTCAGGAACTCGATGGTGCCCATCCACTCTTCGGGCGTGAGCTGCACCTCTTGCACAAAAGCATGCACATGCTTGACCAACGCGCTCATGACTTCTTTGAGGCGAGGCTCCTTGCAGTCGGCCATGCGGTCAATGACGGCCTGGGCCAGATCGTGTACTTCGAGTTGTGCCATCTTGTGTCTCCTGGGTTGCACGGCAGCCCCGGAACGGGCCGCCGGAAGGGATGCCTTATTTAAAGAACGCTGCAAGCCTGGGCAAAGCTCAGGCGCGGGTTGCGGTCAAACAGTTTGCTGTCGTCGCCATAACCCAGGTTGATGATGAAGTTGGCCTGCAGGCGGCCGTCAGGGAAAAACTCTGCATTGACCTTGGCCAGATCGACACCGCTCATGGGCCCGCAGTCCAGGCCGACCGCGCGCGCTGCGATCATGAAGTAAGCGCCGCTCAAGGTGCTGTTGCGCACGGCCGTGCCGTCGGACATGGCCTTGTTGCCTTCGAACATTTCTTTAGCGCCGGGCTTGTGCCAGACCGTCGGCATGTGCTCATAAAACTGCATGTCAGTGGCAACGATCACGGTGACCGGCGCCACTTTGGTTTTGTCCACATTGCCGGGGGCCAGCGCCGGAATCAGGCGGGCCCTGGACTCCGGCGAGTTCAAGAACACATAGCGCGCAGGCTGCGTGTTCATGGATGTCGCGCCCATCTTGGCAATGTCATAGACCTGCTGCAAGAGATCGGCAGGCACAGCTTGGTCGGTGAAACCGTTGGCCGTGCGGGCCTTGAAAAAAAGCTGGTCGAGGCAGGCATCAGAAATTCGCATGGGAGGACTTTTCAAAAAAATAGATAAGGTCGAAAGCTTAGAGCATCCGGGGGGCCGGCGAGGCTCTGGTTTACTCGGGTTTGATGTCCAGGTCACGCGTGAGCTTGGTCCAACGCTCAACGTCACGGCGCACCAGCGCCCGGGTCTCGTTGGCGTTCAAGTTCAGCGGCTTGCCACCGGCTTTGCGGAAAATATCCACCACATCAGGCGCCTGGGCGATGCGTGCGGTTTCGGCCCGCAAGCGATCCAGCGCCTCGGCTGGCGTCTTGGCCGGCGCAAACAGGCCGAACCAGGATTCCAGTTCGAGCGCAGTCACACCGGTTTCGGTGATGGTCGGCACGTCCGGGTGAAAAGCCAGGCGGTTGCTGCCCGAGACCGCCAGCGCCTTGAGCGCGCCGCCGTCGATCTGGCCGCGCGCGGTGGGCGAGAGGTCAAAAAACAAGTCCACGCGCCCGCCCAACAAGTCCTGGTAGGCCGCCTGGGCGCCGCGGTAAGGCACGTGCACCAGCTCGACGCCGGCCAGTTGCCAGAGCGCCGCCGCCAGCACATGCTGGCCCGAACCATTGCCACCCGATGCGTAGGTCAGCTTGCGCGGGTTGGCCTTGGCATACGCCACCAACTCTTTAAGGCTGTTGCTGGGCAGGTCTTTGCGCGCCACCAGCGTGTAGCTGTAAGCCACCGCCAGGCCCACCGGCTCGAAATCGCGCAGGCTGTCATAAGGCAGGTTGCGGTACAGCCCGGGGTTGATCGCCATATTGGAAACCGAGCCCACCAGCAGCGTGTAGCCATCCGGCGCGGCCTTGGCCACCGCATCGGTGCCCACCAATGTGCCCGAACCCGGACGGTTTTCAACCACCACGGCCTGGCCGACTTGTTTGCCCAGTCGGTCCGCCATCAAGCGGCCCACAAAGTCAAAGCCGCCACCCGGCGGCTGTGGCACCACCACCTTGATCGCCTTGTTCGGGAAAGCCTGCGCGCTGACGCCCGTGTGAAAGCCCGTCAAGGCAAGCAGACTGCAGGCCAGCACGCCACGGTGAAATGTTCTTTTGTTCATGTCAGTGTCTCCAGTTCTAAATAAAAAGCCGTCGCTCAACGCTCCAAGACACCGCCGGCCAACCAGCGTGCGCCGCGCTCATACAGCGCCTGAACGCCCGGGCCTTTGAGCATGGGCATGTCGAGTTTGACGGTGTAACCAATGCGCGTTTGAATATAAGCCAGATGCCGGTAACCCTCCGGAAAAGCAGCCAGCGCCTGCTGGTCGAGCTGCACGGTGGCCGTGGAATCAACCGGGTCAATGCGGTCTTTTTCGTAAATCGGCTGGCGGTGCAAGAGCTTCCACTGGCCTTCGTGGCGCGTGACAAAGTCATAAAAACGGCCTGTGCACACCACGTCGCACAGCACCGGGCCGTTGGCGCCCTCGACCATGCCGCGCTGAGAAATCGTCATCTTGGTCTGGCTGATAGCACGCTCGCCGGCCACTTCAACGGCCGAGCCCCCCAGAAAGTGCAGGATGCTCACGCCCTTGTTCCAGCCCTCTTGGGTGACCCGGATAAAGTCTTTGAACGGGCCCTGAAACCAGGTCGCCATCATCACGCCGTCGGGATGCCAGACGGTGGCAAAACGCTCCCAGTCGCCGGCATCGCGCCAAACTGCCCAGCGCTCCACCATCTGGCGTATTTCAAGTTCGTTTTTCATGTCATCGTTCATACACAAGGGTTCCAGTTGCGCTTGGTCTCAAAAAAATCAGGCCTTGGCGGGCAGCGAGGGGCTTTCATAGTCCACCTGATGGCGGGCGATGCGCAAATCAGCCAGCTCAGCCTTGACCCGGTGATGCTCCGGATGATTGGCATAGCCGTCGAGTGCGGCTTGCGACTCAAATTCAGAATACAAGACCACATCACAGGCATAGTCCACGCTGCTCGAATCCACACCGATCTCCAGGTGTAGCAAGCCCGGAATGCAGTGGCGCAGCGAATCAAAACTGCGCCGCAAGCGTTCAATACCCGCTGCCTTTTCGGCAGGGTTATTGCCACGCAGGTTCCACATCACGATGTGCTTGATCAATCAGCGCTCCAAAATGGGTAAGGGGTTCGGGCGATTCAGTTCGCCGGCGGGAAGCCGGCTTTTTGCGGCCACAAATTAGAAAATGCATGCACGGTGGTGCTGGCATACAGACCGGCGCAGAAAAACGGCTCTTTGGCCAGCCAGGCATGGGCGGCGTCACGCGAGTCAAAGTCAATGGCCAGCAAGCTGCCGATCATGGTCGTGCCGTCGTCAGCCACCAGCGGCCCGGCAAAGGCGATGCGCTCAGCC